>JALYTZ010000098.1 GCA_030854025.1 Vulcanimicrobiota bacterium | reverse complement strand
TGCCGGCACGTCGCGTCCCTGCAGCAGCGAGGCCAGCGTTCCACAAAGATCCGGATCGCCCGTAGTCGCGCGATACTGCATGAGCTCGGGCGGATCGTCGAGCAGCGTGCGATGAAATGCGCGGCCGAAATCTTGCAGCGGAAACGTTTCGGGGGCGGGATGACCGGTAGCCAGCGTGATTGCGCCTTCAGCCGTCGCGCGCGTCAGCCGTTCCATGACCCCTTCCATGCGCTCGGCGCGTGCGAAGCGGTAGACCTCGGGTTCCCAACGCCGCGCAAACGGCTGCGTGCGATCGGCGCTCGGCGCGACGAACGTGCCTTTACCGACGCGAGAGGCTGCTCGCCCTCGCGCCGACAGCAATTCGTAGGCTTGGGAAACGGTCACGAGCCCGCAGTGTAGCTGGCGTGCAAACTCGCGCATCGCCGGGAGCCGTTCGCCGGGAGCGATGCGCCCCGAGTCGATCGCGTCAACGATTTGATCGGCGATCTGCACATACAGCGGACGCGAATCGGTCGCGTGCAGTACGACGCCGAGCGAGAGGTGAGTTTCGCTACTTGGAGTCGAGCCGGTAGCCAATGCCGCGCACGCTCGCGATCTCGACCGGCGCATCCACTTCGGTCAGTTTCTTGCGCAGCGCCGCGATATGCACGTCGACCACGCGCGTCGGCACGCCCGAGGTATCGTTCCAAACGTGTTCTAAAATCTGCGCGCGCGTGAGCAGCCGGCCTTCGGCCTCCGCGAGAAACCACACCAGTCGAAACTCGAGCGCCGTTAGCGTGACTTGGCGGCCGTCGTTGTTAAGCGTGTGGAAATCTCGAATGAGTTTTGCGGAGCCGATCTGCAAAACGCCGTCTTCATCTTTTTTAGCGCCGTAACGATCGCGGCGGCGAAGAAACGATGCAACGCGCGCGACCAGTTCGTTACCGGAAAACGGCTTGGTAATGTAATCGTCGGCGCCCAAGCCAAGCCCGAGCAACACGTCCTGCTCGCGCGAATGGCCGCTCACCATCAGCACGAAAGCGTTGGTCGTGGTCGCGAGCGACGTGCAAACGTCGAGACCGGAAATATCCGGTAGTCCGACGTCGAGGATAACGATGTCGGGTTTGTAACTTTCGGCGAGTTCGAGCCCTTCGGCACCGGTACTCGCGACTTTCACTTCGTAGTCGGAGCGCTCGAGAACGGTTCTCTCGAGCAGCTGAATGTCTTCGTCGTCTTCGATGACGAGAATGCGAGACAACGCCATATGTCCTCTTACGCGGATGCCGTGATGTCTTCCCCTTCGGTTAATATCAATTGGCGGCGCGCTACCCCTTCGTCCGCTGCGGCCGTAGCGACGGCTTTCGCCACCGCGTCGACGACGCGCGTATCGAAAACGCTGGGGATGATATATTCCTGGCCTCGCTCTTCCTCACTCACGATCGAGGCGATTGCGTGGGCCGCGGCAAGCTTCATCTTCTCGGTGATGCGGCTGGCGCGCGCGTCCAGCGCGCCGCGGAATATTCCGGGAAACGCCAGCAGATTGTTGACCTGATTGGGAAAATCTGAACGGCCGGTCGCGATCACGGCAACGTACGGCGCTGCAACGTCGGGCATGATTTCGGGCGTCGGATTCGCCATCGCGAAAACGATCGGGTCGCGGGCCATCTGCGCGAGGTCTTCGGGCTGGAGAATGCCGGGCGCGGACACGCCGATGAAGACGTCGGCACCCTTGAGCACGTCATGCAGCGATCCGTGGCGATTTTCGCGATTCGTATGTTCGGCCAGCCACCGCCAGTGTGTGTTTTCGTAGCGGTCGTCGCGATTGAGCGCACCCGCGCGATCTACCGGAATCACGTCGCGCACGCCGGCGCCCAGCAGCATCTTAATCGTCGCAGTCCCCGCGGCGCCGCTGCCCGAGACGACCACTTGCAAATCCTCAAGCGCTTTTCCGACGACTCGCGCCGCATTGATGAGCGCCGCCATGATGACGACGGCGGTGCCATGCTGATCGTCGTGCATGACCGGAATGTCTAGCGCTTCGATGAGACGGCGTTCGACTTCAAAACAGCGCGGCGCCGAAATGTCTTCCAGGTTGATGCCGCCGAACACCGGCGCGATTCGAACGACGGTTTCGACGATTTCGTCGACGTCTTTGGTGTCCAGGCAGATCGGAAACGCGTCGATGCCGGCGAACTGCTTGAACAGCATGGCCTTGCCTTCCATCACGGGAAGCGCGCCGAGCGGACCGATATCGCCAAGGCCCAACACGGCGGTCCCGTCGGAAACGACCGCAACCGTGTTGCGCTTGATGGAAAGCTGAAACGCCTTGCTCGGATCGGCAGCAATTGCCATCGAAACCCGCGCGACGCCGGGCGTATAGACGGTCGAAAGATCTTGTCGCGTCTTGACCGGAATCTTCGGCTCGATCTTAATTTTTCCGCCGAGATGAGCGAGAAAGGTACTGTCCGAGACGCTCAGGACGCGGACGCCCTCCAGCCCTTCGACCGCACGCCGAACGGCCGCGCCGACAACGTCGGAATTGACGTTTATGGTCACGTCGCGGACGACGGTTGCTTTGCTCACCGAACGCATGTCGACGGCGGAAATGACCCCGCCCGCGTCACCGATGGCCGAGGCGAGGGACCCGAAAAATCCCGCGCTGCCCGGCATTTCGATACGCATGATCAGCGTAAAACTTATGGAAACTTGCGGCACGAACTACAGATTCCAGCCCCGCCCCGAGTGGCCTCTAGCCGGCGAAAGCAATCAGTTGCCGCTGATCGTCATTTCGGCGATGCGGAAGGACGGTGCGACGATGCTGCCGTCGAAGCGCAAATCGTCAGCCACGCCGTTGATTGCAGCGAGCATTTCGGGAAACGTGCTCGCAACCGTAAACTCCTCGATCGGATAGGCGAGCGCGCCGTCTTCGATGGCGAAACCGTGCGCACCGCGGCTATAGACGCCGCTGGCATGTTCGGTCGCAAACCCGATCGTATCGAGTACCAGGACGCCGTGCTTCGTGCCTGCGATCAGTTCGT
>JALYTZ010000095.1 GCA_030854025.1 Vulcanimicrobiota bacterium | reverse complement strand
CGTGAAGCCGGGCGACGTGATAACGCTCGGCGAGCGTTCCAAATCGAGCGACGTCTTCGGAGCCAACGCGGAATACGCAAAGAACCGTCCACATCCCGAATGGCTCGAGCTTAATGAAAACGATCTCGAAGTTAAGATCACGGCGTTGCCGTCGCGCGAGCAGATCGATACGCCCGTCGACGAACAGTTGATCGTCGAATATTACAGCAGGTAACTTCCTGCGATCGGCTCCGCACAGTTACGCTTCGTGAAGCGCAACAAAACAAAAACCCAATTTATGTCGCCGCTAGGCGTGTGATCGCCGGATACGGTTGTCCGACGGATAACGTAAGCAGCAAAGGAACGAGACGAAACGTCATGACCGTCATGGATACGCCGCAGGGCGCCAACATTGAAGTTCGCGAGCGCCGCGAGAACTATGCAAAGTTTATCATCGAGCCGCTCGAACGAGGTTTCGGGATCACGCTCGGTAACGCGTTACGGCGCGTGCTGTTGAGCACGATCCCAGGAGCCGCCGTCACGTACGTGAAGATCGACGGGGTCTTGCACGAATTCTCGACGATCCCCGGCATCGTCGAAGATACGACCAACCTGCTGCTGAACCTCAAGGGTTTGCCGCTGAAGCTCGACTCCGACGAGCCGAAGGTCTTGACGCTGTCCGTCAGCGGCGCCAAGGACGTGACGGCGGCTGATATCACGGCCGACGCGGACGTCGAGATCTTGCAGCCCCAATACCACATCGCGACGCTGACAGCCAAATCGGCGAAACTTCAAATGGAGATCGGGGTCGAGAAATCGCGCGGCTACGTGACGGCCGATCGGCAGCGCAACGTCGAGCATATGATCGGGTTGATTCCGATGGATTCAATCTTCTCGCCGATTCGTAAGGTAAACTTCACCGTCGATGATACGCGCGTCGGACAGTCCGTCGATTTCGACCGGCTCACGATGGAAATCGAAACCAACGGCTCCATCTCGCCCGACGATGCGCTTTCGACCGCGGCGACGCTTCTGCAAGATCAGCTCGACCTGTTCGTCAACGTTACGGCGGAAGAAAAACCGGCCGCAACGGCGCCGACGAGCGAATGGGATATCCCCGTCGAGTCGCTCAACCTCTCCGTACGCTCTTTCAATTGCCTCAAGCGAGCCGGCATTTCGAAGGTCTCGGAGCTGCTCGACATGAGCGAAGACGAGATCATCAAGATGCGCAACTTCGGAAAAAAGTCGCTCGATGAGATCAAGCTGGTCCTCGAAGAACGCGGTCTTTCGCTGCGCCAGGCTGCTTAACCGCGATGCCGCACCAGATCGCACAGAAACGTCTCTCGCGGACGGACGGTCATCGTAAAGCGCTGCTCCGCAGTCTGGCCACATCGTTCTTCAAGCACGAGAAGATCGAAACGACGTCGAGCAAGGCCAAAGAAATCTCGAAGGTCGTCGATCGTCTCATTACGACCGCCCGACGCGGCGATCTACATTCGCGGCGGCTGGTCGCGGCCTACCTTCTGGAACCCGCCGTCACGAAGAAACTATGCGATCAGATCGCGCCGGCCCTCAAAGAGCGTAACGGCGGCTACACGCGCATCATGAAGACGCGCGTGCGGCCCGGTGACGCGGCGGAGCTCTCCGTCTTGGAGCTCGTCCGCTAATCCGCCGCATGTACCCGGTCGCCGTCGTGCAGGGCGCGCTCGCGCTCGTCATCTAACGCGGAGCCGTGACCGGACAGTGAACGAGTACCGAGCATTGTTGCGGACGCTGATCGCGCGACGCGATCTCGACGGTTCGCAGACGGCTTTCGCCATCGGAGCCATCATGGATGGCGCCTGGACGCCCGTGCAGTCCGGCGCGTTCTTGTCAGCGCTTGCGACCAAGGGAGAAACGCCTGCTGAAGTCGTGGGCGCCGCCGAAGCGATGCGTGCGCGCGGCCTCCACGTCGAGCACGATCTCGAACTGGTCGTGGATACGTGCGGAACGGGCGGCGACGGCGCGCAAACGATCAACGTTTCGACGGCGGCCGGTTTCGTGCTGGCCGGCTGCGGCTTGCACGTCGCCAAGCACGGCAACCGCGCGGCGTCGAGCGCGTGCGGAAGCGCCGACGTGCTCGAAGCTGCCGGAATTCCGATCGACGCGCCACCCGATCTCGCGCGCGTGCAGCTCGAACGCGATCGGTTCACGTTTCTTTTCGCGCAGCGTTACCATCCCGCCGCGAAAGAAGTCGCGCCGGTGCGGCGCGAGCTCGGCGTGCGCACGATCTTCAATGTGCTGGGCCCGCTTTCGAACCCCGCTCGCGCGACCCATCAGGTGATCGGCGTGGCGAGCCGCGACCACCTCGAGCTCGTCGGTGAAGCGCTCAGGTCGCTCGGCGGCGTCGCGGGAGCGGTCATTTGGGCGGAGAACGGGATCGATGAAGTGACCGGCGACGTTCCGACTCACGTCTATCAATTCGGCTCGGCGGGCGTGCGGCGCTGGACGCTCGATCCGGCTTCGCTCGGCCTCCGAACGCCGGCGGGCGCCATCGCGGGCGGCTTGCCCGCCGAAAATGCGCTTGCGCTCACGCGCATCTTAGGCGGCGAACGGTCGGCGCGCGCCGATGTGATCGCGCTCAACGCCGCACTCGTGCTCGTGGTGGCGGAACGCGTCGCCGATTTGCGGGAAGGCCTGGAATCGGCGCGCGAGAGTCTGCGCAGCGGCGCGGCGCACGCCGTCTTCGAGCGCTTGCGCCGCAGAACCGAGAGGGAGACCGCGTGAGCGATTTTCTGGCGCGTCTCTTTGCGGCGAAGGCGTCCGCCTCCGCAGCGGAAGAAGCGCGCGAACCCTATGCCGCCGTCGTGGCGCGCGGACTCGCGCGC
>JALYTZ010000092.1 GCA_030854025.1 Vulcanimicrobiota bacterium | reverse complement strand
ATCTCAGGCTGGGTGGATCTCGTGGGTTTGCCGCGAAACCTGGCCGGTCGCTCAACGTAGTACGGATATGATTGCAACTGATTATGCAGCGGCCGTCGCGTATCTCGATCGGGCGCGGCTTCCGGCGTATGTCTCGTTCGTCGAGGAAGCTTGGGCGCGCGGTCTTGGCAGCGACCGGGACGCCCCGAAGCGCATTTACGTGCGCGTTTCAGATGGAGCGATCGTAAGTGGGGTGCCGGCACCGAATACGCACGTCATTCGCTCCAATAATAGCGACGGCGACAATCCGTTCCGCAAGAATTCATTCTTCAATCCGCAGTGCTACGTGCCGATGAGCGAGGACGAAACGCGCTGGAACGGGCAGCCGGCACTGCGGCTTGAACTGAAGCCGACATGCAAAGACGACTCCGGGTTTACCGAACTGTACGCCGACCCGCAAACGCTGCGGCCGATCGCCGTGGACGGCATGATGAGCGATATGGAAGATACGAGCATGACGGTCGCCATCGAACTGCGCTACACGACCGTCGGCCAGTATACCGTTCCCTCAGACGTTCGCGCGCACGCGGTGGGGCACGGCTGGCTCTTTTGGGCGCGCGAGCGCGCCGAAGTCAGTTACAGCGACTACCTGTTTTTCCAGAAGCCGGACTTCGCGCGGCGACAAGCGTCGAAGCCTTAAAAGCGCTTCGACAAAGCCCATGCTTCGATCACGCTCACACTTCGACAGGCTCAGTAGACAAGTTTGAGTTCGTGGCGTTGTTGGGCGAAGATTTTCTTTGATCGACACTCGTAATTGTCATTCTGAGCTTGTCGAAGGGCCTGGGTCTTTGCGCGTGCCGGCATCGCGCTACTGCGTTGCGATCATTTCGCGGCCTTTGTTCGGGCGCTCGAAACGCTCCTCGATTTCTTCAAGCGTTTTGCCTTTGGTTTCCGGCAGAAAGAATGTAGCGGTGATGAAGTAGATCACCGTGAACGCGGCAAATGCGAAGAACATGCTGGCATAGCCGTACTTGCCGACCATCGGGAGAAAAACGGCTGCTATAACCGTTGACGTGCCGGTGTTCAGGAAGAGGGCGATCGACATGCCGTTGGAGCGAATGCGCGTCGGCATCAGCTCCGAGAGCGCGAGCCACACGCAGACGCCCGGCCCGACCGCATAGAACGCCATGAAGGCAAAAAGCGTTGCCGCCACGATCCAGCCATTCGTTTGGCTCGGAACCGGTGCGATCAGCGCGGCGTCGATTTTCAGCGGCGCGTTGCGCGAATGGCTCAGGCTGCCGAACGGATTATCGAAGAATGCGGCGACGTTGTTGGCGGGCAGCGCGCGCTTGATCGCAATGGGCAGCGCAGTCTGATTGGAGCGTTCCAGATTGGTCACCGAGCGGAAGTCGCCGTAGGAATAGATGACTTCTAGTGATTGCGGACGACCGCCCGGGCTTTGACCAACACTTTTAAGGAGTTGGTTCGCGGTAGCGCCGGTGAAGGGAAGTGCGAGTGACTGGTCGGGCCGCACCATTGCCTGCACGGCAGAGCGCACGTCCACCTGCTGCGCTTGCGCGCGCGAGAACAAGATGCCCGTTGCCGCGAGTGAGAGAATGATTCCCGCGCTGCCGATCGAGAGCAAGAACTTGCGCCCCATTCGGTCGACGAGAAGCACGCCAATAATCGTAATGCCGAAGTTCACGAAGCTAAAGAGCAGGCTGCCGATATGCGCCTGATAATCCGATAGACCGCCTTGAAGCAGAATGGTCGTGTTGTACCCGATGATCGAATTGATGCCGGTCAACTGGTTGCACGTAAGAATCACGCATGCGAGGATGAATGGAATAACGTATTTGCGGCGCAGCAGCGACTCTTTGATTTTTGAGCCGGCGGTCGTGTTCGCGCGCTCGGACGCGGCGCTCTCTTCCATCGCCACGAATTCCGCATCGGCTTGACTTTGCGTGCGCGAGCGAAGCAGCGCCGCGACTGTCGCGGCTCGATCACCTCTGCGGAACAGCCAGCGAGGCGATTCTGTGACGATAAAACTTCCGATGACGAACAGGATGCCTGGAACGATCGATATCCAGAACGTATTTCGCCAGGCGTGGTCTTTAAACGCGAAGATCTGCGCGGAGCTTCCGGCTTTCGTGACTAGCCCTAAACGATAGCTAAAATATAACGTGATCAAACCGGCAACGACGAACCCGAACGTGAGCAGCCATTGAAAGAGCCCGGTGCCCTTGCCGCGATCGCGCGCACTCAAGCATTCGGCAAGATAGAGGGGAACAACGACGCCAATGAAACCGGCGCTAATGCCTTGGAGTAGCCGTCCGAGCACCAACGCGTCGAATCCGTGCGAGAGCGCAATGATCGGAATGCTTATGACGAACATCAGCGCGCTGACGAGCATCAGGTTTTTGCGGCCGATCCAGTCGGCGAATAAGCCGGCGAAAAGGCTCGAAATTACGCTGCCGAGCAGCACTGCCGCAACGATGAACGACAACTCGCTCGGGCCTAAACCTGAGGTTGCTTCGAGATACGGCAACGCGCCCGCGATGATGCCGACGTCGATGCCGTAAAGCAGGCCGCCAAGTCCGGCGACGCCCAACAGCAGGCGATTGTAGGTTGCGATGCTCATTGTTCGGATGGTGCTCCGTAGAGGCGGTACGTGATGGCGTCCTAAGCGTTATTTTATGGCCCACCCGTCGGGACCGCTATGTCGGCTTGGGCTTGCTCTAGTGCGATCGAGTATGTTAGATGTACGGCGCCGCTTGGGTAGGCGCGTTCTTCTTCTAGGCGCAGCGCGATTGGTATTTCGAAACCGGCAAACATCGGTACGCCCGTTCCGAGCACGAGCGGCATGATGAAGAGTTCGATGCGATCGACGGCGCCGAGTTGCAAGAACGCCGACATCGTTTTTGCGCCGCCCACGATCCATACGTCGCCCAAGCTCGCGAGCAGCGCAGCTAGTGGCTCCGGGCCGCCGGTTGCGATCTCGACGTCTTCGGGTAGCGGCTCTAGCGGTCGTGAGGTCAGCACGATGATGCGCTTGCCGCCGTACGGCCAGTAGTCGAAGCTGCGCGCTTGATCGTACGTCGTGCGGCCCATCACCAGCGTGTCGATCGTCGTAAGGAACGTCGAGAATCCGAAGTTGTCTTGCTGAAAAGCATCGAGCCATCCGACGCCGCCCACGCGGTCGGCAATGAGGCCATCGGCGCTGGCGGCGAAGTACAAACGCGTCAGGAGACCGCCTCCCGAACCGCATCGGCAAACGCGTCGACGTCCTTCTCGCGGGTCGCAAAATGCGTCATCCAGCGAGCCTCCGGCAGTCGTTCGTCGAAGACGTGGAAGAAATACCGCTTTGCAATCACGTCCATTGCGGCGCGATCCAAGGTCGCGAACACGGCGTTCGCTTGGACAGGACGTGTGATGCGCACGCTTGGAATGTCGGCGATCCTCGCTTCCAGCCGCTTCGCCATGGCATTGGCATGCGACGCATAGCGGTGCCAGCGATCCTCGACGAACAGCGCCTCGAATTGCGCCGCGACGAAGCGCATTTTCGAGGCGAGCTGCATTGCCTGCTTTCGCACGAACGGCGCCATCCCGGCATGTGCCGGAGAGTCGAAAAAGACGATTGCTTCGCCCCCCATCAAGCCGTTTTTCGTGCCGCCGAAGGTGAGAACGTCAACGCCCAGATCGACCGTGCATTCGCGCAGCGATACGCCTAACGCGACAGCTGCGTTGCAGATGCGCGCTCCGTCGACGTGCACGAACATTTCCCGCTCGTGCGCGGTTCGGCAGAGCACGCGGATTTCTTCAAGCGTATAAATGCCGCCGAATTCGGTGGTGTTCGAGATGGAGACCCCGCGGGGCACGACGTGGTGCTGGTCGGGTTCCGGCGCGACCAGCGCCTGGATGTCGGGCGGGTGCAGTTTGCCGTCGGCACTTGGAACGGCGAGAATTTTCGATCCGCTGAAGCGCTCGAATGCTCCGCATTCGTCAGTCTGCAAGTGGGCCGATGCCGGCGCGATCACCGCTTCGAACGGTCGCAGCAGGCAGCTCAAAGCGACGACGTTCGCGCCAGTTCCGTTGAAAGCGAAGAACACGTCGGCTTGGGGACCAAACTGTTCGCGGAAACATTGCGCAGCGCGTTCGGTTACCGGGTCGTCGCCGTACGCGACCGCGTCACCCGCGTTCGCCGCGACAAGCGCCTCCATGATTTCCGGAGCTACGGGTGCGTTATTATCGCTGGCAAATGTTCGCAGGGACTCGCGTTTCATCAACGGCTGAATTCGGCTCGGAACAAAAACGTCTGCCCGACCGGGCGGCAGTAGGCAGTAGCCGCAGAATAGGTCGTGCTCACCGCCGAGGTGAGCGCGGCGCTGTCGTATGCAACGTCGCCTGACGAACCCCATACCCATGCGTCCTGAACTGCGCCGTCTTTGCCGATCGCAACCGCGATCAGCGATATTCCGGGCGGACGCTTGAACGAGTACGGATATTGCGGCGGAACGACCTTTAGCGTGGTCGCCCCGACGAACGGGTGCTCGCAGCTCATGTCGGCCAACGGCTTGGCGGCCGTTGCACGCGCCACCTGACTTCCCGAACTGGGCAACGCCGTGTAATCGATCGGATTCTTCTCGGTCGTACGGAGATTCGGAGTCGGGTGGTCGCGGAGCGCCTTGGCGCCGCCCAGCGGATCGCACGGGACGTTGCCGCGTGCTTCCCAGCCGAACGCGCCGTCACCGATTGCGTGCGCCGATTGCACCCATGCATCCTGGATTGTAACCGCGCGCGGAAAGCGCGCGTACACCACCGGCGAAACATACGACGTGCGAGTAAAGTCCTGCATTGACGATTGGTAGCGGGTTTCGTGCGCGATTAATGCGGTGGTCGAAACCGGCACCGTAAACCAGCCGGCGCTGCTGCGTACTGCGAGATCGGCCGAAACGGTACGCGTGCTGAGCGCATCGACCGTGAAACTGTAGAGCGCGGACGGCGTATTTGCTGAAACGCCTACTTCATGCAATTCGGAAAGACGCGCTGGACAAAACTCAAACTCGGCGTCGGCCCGAGTGGTTGTTAGCACTCCGGCGCAGAGGATGAACGTCGCAGCAATAATAAGTCGAACCACGTCAAGACACCCTAACTTCAGGAAAGCGTCTTCACCGCGGCTTCGCCGCTCGCCGCGCGCGGCCTGTCACGCATTATCTCGTAAGATGGCGTGCGAGAGGATTAAGGGCGCGGGTGCGCCAGCGTTGTTCGTAATTTGCTTTCATGAGCGCGTTGCGCAGACGTTGCGGGAAGGGTTGTGATTGCGCGGCGATTGCGCGAGCGCGGGCTTGGTCGACGGCGTAAAGCTTGCGTAGGCGCTCGATAACGGGGCGCGCTTCGGGCGGGTGTTCGCCGGCGTAGCGCAGCAAGGTCGGCCATATCGCGGCGAAGTACGCGGCGAGATCGAGGCTATCGAGCGCTTCGCGTGCCACGATTTCGCCGGATTGGCCGAGGCTGCTGTAGAGTCGGCCCTTTTCGGCGTGACGCCTCGCCGGCAGTACGTGCCCGTAATGGCCGTACACGTACGGCAGCGCTATGCGGCCGCCGTTTAGCCCGCTCAGGTGCTCGTGCACGGTTCCCGTCCAGCGAACATTCGATGAAAAGCGGAAGAACGACATGCGCCGTTCGATCGAAGTATAGAGATCGAACGATTGAAAGAAATGCCACGTGTACCCGTCCACGAAATCGATTGAATCCGGTACGAGCGCCAGGCGCCGTGCGATTCGCCGAACCGTTTCACCGTGCACTTCGTCGGCATCGACGAACGCGACCCAGTCGCCGGCGTCGGCTTGCACGTGTCGCGCGAGGCAAACGTTTCGCGCCGTGGAAAAATCGGTGAAGGGCGTCCGGTCAACGATCAGACGATCATTGTGGCCGAACCAGCTTTTGCGCAGCGTTGCATCGTGCGGTGATGGATTGGGGCCGTTATCATTGACGACGAGCATGTCGGCAGCGCCGACCAACGAGCCGAGCAGCGCTCCGAGAAACGGCTCGTCGTTGGGTCCGACAATCAAGTGCGCGGCGACTTTAGGCACGCCGCACGCTTTCGAGCGCACGCAGCGTTTCGCGAGCGGTACGCTCCCACGAAAAGCGGCCTGCTTGCTGCGGACCGGCCGTCCGTAAGCGCTCGCGCAGTGTTGCGTCGCCGGCGATCTGCTGCAACGCTTCGCTCCACTGCTCCGAGACGAGCGGATTCTCGACGTACACCGCCGCGTCCCCGCACACTTCCGGAAGTGATGCGGCGCGCGAAACCGCTAGCGGTGCACCGCAGGCGAGCGCCTCCAGTGCCGGCAAGCCAAACCCCTCATAGGTCGACGGAAACGCGACTGCGAGGGCCGCGCGGTACGCATCGCGGAGCTGCGGCACCGTTAAGCCGCGTAAGGCGATGACGTCGGACGGAACGGCATCGGCGCTTACCATTGCAAGCGCGACATCGGTACTGGAGAATGCTGCGCGCCAGGCCCTCAGCAAGGTTTCGACGTTTTTTCGCGGCTCGATTGCGCCGACGTAGAGAATGTACCGGCGCGCATCCAATTGCGACGGTAGTGCGTCGGGCACGCCGGGGGCGTAGTGCGCGTCGGCCGCAAGAGGGACGCATTCGATACGTTCCGGGGGTATGCCGAGGTGGCGCGTGATTTCGCTTCGGCCGAACTGTGAGTCGGCGAGAACGCGGCTCGCGGTTGCGGCCGTCCGCAAGAAGGGCGCCTGCTCCGACTTCCGGCGTCGAACGTCGGCGGAGGGAAATGCAAACGGCGCGACGTCGTGAACGGTCGCTACCGACGGCACGGATCCGCAGTCGAAGAACGTCCCGTTCCAGGGATGCCACACGGCATGCGATCGTGCCGGGACCCTTGATGCAACGCTGAAGCGGTCGCCGCCGAGTTCACGCGCTAGCGCCTTCTTTGCGAGCATAGGAAGCGCGCGACGCACGAGCAAAGTCAGTTCGCACGACTCTTCCGCGATCCATCGGCCCAGTACGGCACGCACGGCGACGCCGATGCCGCGTCGATCGGTAAGCAGATTGTGAGCGTCGACCGCGACGTGCATAAAGTTGAGGTATTGCGCTTGAGCTATCGCATCCTTTGCGGCGGACTCATTCGATGATTCGCGTCGGAGTCGATGCTTGGAACTTGCCCGGGGACCGCCGCGGCATCGGCCGCTACGTCCGGGCGCTGCTCGCTGCGTGGCGAAGCTGTGAGGACCGCATCACCGTAACGTTGATTGTGCCGGAACATCACACGTGGATCGCAGGCAGCCGGTATACCCGCGAGGCGGGAGCGTGCGGTTATCGCGTGTGTTCGCGCGCGCTGCACCGCCGGGCGCGACTCGACATGCTGTGGTTTCCGTTCAACGGTCCGAGTTGGACTTCGTTTGCACTTCCCGCGGTCGCAACGCTGCACGACGCGTCGACGTTCGTTTTGCCGGGATTTGGCGAGGAGTCGCGCGCGACGTTTCGAACGGCGGCACGCCGGTGCGCGCACGTGATCACCGACTCGCAATTTTCTAAAGGCGAGTTGGAACGCGAGCTGCTTCTTGAGCCCGACCGGGTCACGGCAATTCCGCTCGGTGTTGCGGCGGCTTTGGCCGCGAGCAGCGCGGCAATCGATGTGCGTACGTTCGGACACTTCGTTCTGTTTGTCGGCGAGAGCGAACCGCGCAAGGGCCTTGGGA
>JALYTZ010000066.1 GCA_030854025.1 Vulcanimicrobiota bacterium | reverse complement strand
CTGGAGCGCGGCACCAAGCGCCTGCGAAAACCGCGCACTCGGCGCGTAGTCCGGCGTTACGGCATTGATCGCTCCTTCGATTTCATCGCGTTCGAGAACGAACAGGTAAAGGCGCACCAAATCGTCGAGGTGGATCCAGGGCAAAAACTGACGACCCGACCCGAACGGGCCGCCGAGGCCATATCGAAACGGACGCGCCATTGGCTCGAGTGCGCCGCCGTGGCCGAGCGCGACGCCCGTGCGGACCTGTACCGATCGCATTCCGATGGCGGTTGCACCGCGGGCTTCGCGTTCCCAAGCGGCGCAGACGCCGGCCAGAAAGTCGCTTCCGTTGGATGAGTTTTCATCGAGCGGCTCATCTTCGCGCGAGCCGTAAAAGCCGGTTGCGGACGCGCAAATGAATGTCGAAGGTTGCTTTTCGCACAGCGCGCACGACGCAATCGCGTTACGCGTTCCAAGCACGCGCGAATCGAAAATCGCGCGCTTCTTTGCGTCGGTCCAGCGGCCGGCGACGCTCTCGCCGGCGAGGTGGATAACGGCGTCGGCGCCTTCGAACGCGTTCTTGTCGGGCCGACCGTCCGCATCGAAGAAACGCCGTTCGACGTCGTTCGGAAAATCGAACCGTTCAGGATGGCGGCCGAGCGCCACCACATGATAGCCGCTTCGGCGCAGCGCCGCAGTCAATGCGCTGCCGACAAACCCTCCGGCTCCGGTTACGGCAATTCGCTTCACGCGGGCATCCCCTTCGGCGATTCGAGGGTGCGAATGTACCGCGGATCGAGGCATTTGTCAAGCCATATGCCTGGACAAATGGTTGACAGACCCCGCCGGCTCGCGTACCTTTAACCCGACGAATCAATGTCGAATAAATACCTTATCGCCGCGGTGGCCCGGCGCACGGGGCTTTCCGCAGACACGATACGCGCCTGGGAGCGGCGCCACGGCCTGATTCATCCGCTTCGGGACGATTCCGGCGTTCGGCTCTACAGCGAACCCGACGTCGCGCGCCTCGAACTCGCGCGCGCGGCAGTGTTGCTCGGTCATCCGATACGGCAGGTCGCTCCCATGACCGACGCCGATCTTCGGACGCTTCTCAAGGGTTCGTCACACAAGGCGTTGCCGGCCAGTGATGAAACGCGGGCAGCGCAGGAAACGGTCGGCGCCCTCGTGAGCGCGGTTCGCGACTACGATCTCGAACGTGCCGAGTCGCGCTTGAACGCAGCGGCGCTGTTGCTCGAGCCCATCGATCTGATCGTCGAGATCGTTGCGCCGTTCATGCGCGAAATCGGCGCGCTCTGGTCGGCGAAAGCATTATCGATCGCTCAAGAGCACTTTGCTTCGACTCTCGTGCGCAGCCTTCTGGGAAGTCTCTTGCACCTACGGCCTCCGAGCGGCGACGAGAAAATGTTGTTCTTGACGCCTCCCGGAGAATCGCACGAACTGGGGCTTCTCTGCGCCGCATGCATCGCAGCATCGCACGGCATTCGAGCCATCGTTCTGGGCACGAACATTCCCGCAAACGACGCCGTGCGCGCGGCGCGCAGCGTGGGTCCGAACCGCGTGATTGTCGGGCTCGTTTGGAAATCCGACCGCGCCGCTCGAAGCCGGTATCTCGCGAACCTGCGCCGCCGCATCCCCGCGCGCATCCCCATATCCATCGGCGGCGAAGGCGCGCACGACATCCCACCGGCGCTGATCCCGCAAGGAGTCGACGTAATCGTCGACCTCAAGCAATTCGGCCAGAGTAAGCGAGCCCGCCTTTAGGGATCGCGCGTGCGACCGGGAGCGGCGGGATATATGGGAGAATCGAAGCGCCATGCAATCAGTCGAAGGTAAACGTATCGCCGCCCTCATCGGCGACGGTTTTGAAGAATCCGAACTCATCGAGCCCCGTCGCGTCCTCGAGGAAGCGGGCGCGATCGTTACGATCGTCGGCGTTGACGAAAAATCTCGCCAGAAGATACGCGGCAAGCGCGGATTGGACGATGGCACCACCGCGAAGGCCGAAGAGCTGGTTGCGGACTGCACGGCCGAGGATTTTGACGCGCTGCTCATTCCGGGCGGCAGCTCCCCCGATCACATTCGCACGAATAAGGAAGTTCAGCGGTTCGTTCGCGAATTCGACATCGCGAAAAAACCGATGTTCGTGATCTGCCACGGCCCGCAGGTTCTGATTTCCTCGCAGCTCGTTCGCGGGCGCCAGCTCACGGGCGTGCACTCGATCGCCGACGACATCCGCAATGCGGGTGGACTCTATCGCGACCAAGCGGTCGTGACCGACGGCAACTGGATCAGCTCGCGTTCGCCCGAAGACCTCGGCCAGTTCAATCGCGCAATCATCGAAAAACTCGCGACGGTGGCCGCCCCGGTCTAGGTTCCCCTACTCCGGAACCGGATCGTAGCGCGCCAGGGCCTCGCCGTAGGCGCGCAACGCGATAAATCCGATAACGAAGCAGAAAACCAGCTCCGACGTCACGCCGAAAACGTCGCGGTAATGGCCTAGATCGAGCGGTTTGGGCCCGAACGTATCGACGTAGACCGCGAGCACGTACGAAATGACGGCGGTCATCCACGCAAGGCCGATATACAGAATCCGCGCGGCGCCCCGCCGAACCGTTGCCGAGCACGCTACCAACGTGCTTGCGTTTACGGCTGCGAGCGCGAGCACAAAGAACGCGGGCGGCGCGGCGAAGCCCGTCGCGAATTGCACGAACCAGTACACGAATGAGGCTGCAGTAACGATCGCGCACGGAACTGCCGCCGATGCGCGCGCGAGCTGCCGGCCGAACAACGGCGCGCTTTGTTCGCACAGTTCCAATTCGCGCAAGCGGTTGGCGCCGCGCTGGGCCAGCGACACGACGATTCCGGTAAAGGTGCCGAAAAAGATCAGCCCTGCGATCCACGCGGAACGCGTCGCGAGATCGGCCGCAAACGAATCGCGTGGAGCGGGAACGACGGCGTGCGGCTGAAGAAATCCGACGACCGCCGACGCCGCGCAGACGTACACGATGAGTCTCGACTCTTTCCGCAGCCGCGTGGCGACGATCGCCTTCATCGCGATCACGAGCGCACCTCATGCCGAACGCTTTGCGCGAACAGCGCTGTGTCATGCTCTAAGACGTGCGTCGAGAAGACGGCGCACTCGTCGGCAACGGCCAGTATCTGCGGCGCGTAAACGCCTTGCGGACGGTCGAGAACCAGCAAGGCCGGCCGCGAGATCAGTGCGCCGACGAGCGGATAGGCGAACGCCTCGTGAACGCCGGCAAGCCGATCGAGAAGCGCGCGCGCGCTTTCCATGCTCTTGTCGTAGTCCAGTCCCCACAGTGCGGCGCGGTACGCGATGTAGCCGTCGAGCGTGGCAAACT
>JALYTZ010000065.1 GCA_030854025.1 Vulcanimicrobiota bacterium | reverse complement strand
GACTAAGTCCACGCGTCCGTCGTGGCTTGCAGGCGCGAGCATCGGGTGGATTTGTTTCGCGGTGCTGACGTGCATTTTCTGTGCCCCGCTGCTGCATCTGAGTCCCACGCTGACCGACGTCGCTCATTCGTATGCCGCACCGAACGCTGCGCATTGGCTGGGGACCGACGGACTCGGCCGCGACGAGCTCGCGCGCCTCTCTGCCGGCGGCCGTATTACCCTTGCGGTCGGCGCGGTGGCGGCGATCGTCGCAATGGTCGTCGGAACGGTGTACGGCGCGCTTGCCGGCTACTACGGCGGCTGGTTCGATACGGCGCTCATGCGCGTCGTCGACGTGTTTCTCGCCGTTCCGACGCTCTTTCTACTGATCGTCCTGGCGGCAATGTTTTCGGGCAATATTTTCACGCTGATGCTCGTCATCGGTTTAACGTCGTGGCTTGGACCGGCGCGTTTAGTGCGGGGCGAAGTACTCACGCTCAAGGAACGGTTGTACGTCGAAGCCGCGCGCTCGGTCGGCGCGAACGACGGACGCATCATCTTTAGGCACGTCGTTCCCAATGCGTTCGGCACGATCGTCACGACGACGACGTTCATGATCGCCTCGGCGATGCTGGCCGAAACGGCACTCTCCTACCTTGGAATCGGCGTACGCGCGCCAATGCCGTCGTGGGGCAATCTGCTCTCGAGCGCGCAGAGTGATATCTTCGCGGGCGCATACTGGCTTATTTTGCCGCCGGGACTTGCGATTCTCATCACGGTGTGCGCGCTGAACTTCATCGGCGACTGGCTGCGCGAGCGGCAAGAAAGCGCCGTGGCCGGCTCGTGACGGCAGTACGCCGCATCGTTGCTGCCGTATGTGCCTCCCTGTTGCTCGCGAGTTGCGGTGCACGACGGGCGGAAACGCGCGATCCGAACGTGCTCGTCTGCGGCTGGATTGCCGCACCCGCCGGGCTGAATCCGCTCACCTCCGTCAGTTCCGCATCGACCATGACGGAAGATCTTATTTACAGCCGGGTTGTCGAACTCGGCGCGGACATGCTGCCGCGCTGGCCGACGAGCTTCGCGTCGAAAATCGACGTAGGCGAGGGCGGCAAGCGGTACGTGCTGCACGTGCGGCGCAACGCGCGCTGGCCCGACGGCGTCCCGATCACCGCCGACGATGTCGTGTTTTCGATTGCGCTGACCGCCAACCCGGTGCTCTTCGCGGGACGCTCCTCGGATTTCGCGCTGATGACCTCGGTGCGCAAAACAGCACCGTACACCGTGGAAATTCGGCTCAAAAGTCCTTCCCCGCCGTTTCTCGTCAACGCGCTCAGCGAGGCATACATCCTTCCCAAGCACATCCTCGGGAAGTTTCCGGCAGGTTCACCCGAAGAAGCGAAGTTCGTAAATGCTGACGCAGCCTTCGCGCAGCATCCGATGGAAAGCGGCGCGTTCCGAATCGAACGTACGGTTCCGGATTCCTACATGGTGCTCGCTCCCAATCCCGTCTACTGGGGGCCCAAACCGCACCTTCAAAAAATTGCATTTCGCGTGTATCCGCAACAGGACTCGCTCTACGCCGCGGTCGATGCGGGCGAAGTCGACGTAACGGATATTCCGCCGAATCTGTGGCGCGTGCACGCGCGTCTGCGCGGCGAGCACAAAGCGGTGACCTGGCCGTGGAACGTCACCTTCTTACTGCTTCCGAACTTCCGCGATCCGAACATTCCCTTCATTCACGAGCGCGCCGTCCGGCAGGCGATGCTCTATGCGATCGACCGCAAGTTCATCGTGCGCGGAATCATGAGCGGACAAGCCGACATCCTGAACGGACCGATCCCGTCGTTTTCGCCGTACTACGATCCGAAGGTGATGAAGTATCCGTACGATCCGGCGCGAGCGCGCGCCCTGCTCGATGCGAACGGGTGGAAAATGCGCGACGGCGTTCGGACGAAGAACGGGAAGGCGCTACGGTTCACGCTCAAAACCGGAGGTGCGAGTGACGCCGTGGCCAGCAACGTGGCCGAACTCGTACAAGCCGACCTGCGGGCCGTCGGAATCGACTGCACCCTGGACAACGAAGAAATTCAAACCTTCTTCGCCGACCTGCATGCGAGCAAGTTTCAAATCGCGCTGCGGGGTGTTATCCTGAACGCCTATCCGGACGACTACCAAACGTACGACTCGTCGCAGACGCACGCGAATGGTGGATACAACATCGGCTTTTACGATAATCCGCAGGTCGATCGCGCCATCGTAGCGGCTCGCACGGCAGCCAATCCTCGTGCCGCGCGCGTCGCACTGAATCGCTATCAAGAGCTGGCCGCGCAAGACTTGCCTGGAATGTTTCTGTTCTCGAACCGGCTTGGAGCCATTCTGCCGAAAGGACTGTCGGGGTACGACCTCACGCCGATCGCGCCTGCGGCGCTTCCCATGGGACTGCAGTTCTGGCGGCTGCGCAAATGAATCCGCGGAGGGGCTTCGCAGCGTTACTAAAGATGTTATGACTACACCCGCGATTGCCACGTTTGCCGGCGGATGCTTTTGGGGCATCGAGGCGGCCTTTCACCAGACGCCCGGAGTCCTCGAAGCCGTGTCAGGCTACACGGGCGGCCACACGGCAAACCCGAGCTATCGGCAAGTGTGCGCCGGTGACACCGGGCACGCCGAAGCCGTCGAAGTAACCTACGACCCGAACGTCATCTCATACGATCAGCTTCTCGAGGTGTTCTGGAAACAGCACGATCCCACGACCCTAAATCGGCAAGGTCCCGACGTTGGAGCGCAGTACCGTTCGGCGATCTTCACGCACGGCCCCGAGCAGGCGGCCGCGGCGAAAGCGTCGCGCGATCGCGAGCAGGCGCAATACAAGCGGCCAATCGTGACGGAAATTCTCGACGCGCCGATTTTCTATCCGGCCGAAGACTACCACCAGCGCTACTT
>JALYTZ010000043.1 GCA_030854025.1 Vulcanimicrobiota bacterium | reverse complement strand
CTTGTGATGCGGCGGGCATCGCGAGAACGAGCACGGTAAAAACACCCGAAGCCAGAACGCGCATCGACCTACCTGGCGAATCCGGCGGCGAAGATTGCGGGCACGACGATCGAGAGAACGGCCGTCAGAATCGCAATCGGACGTGAAACCCGGGCCACGACGGACATTGCCACGCCGATGAGCACCGAACTCCAAATGTAGAATGGATTGAACGTCGCAAGGAACGTCACCAGCTTTACCGGACCGTGCGGCATGAGCCAGCCGAGGCTCGGCATTGCGAGCAGCGATTCGGTCGTCGACGAGAACGAATCCGGGCCGCGCAGCATTAAGATGACGCCGTACACGACGTAGTAGAGGCCGACGACGACCGCTGCGTTCATCGCGCTGCACCAGAGCTGCTTGAACCCGGCGGTTCCCCGGCCGATCGCTTTGAAGATAAGCATGATGACGGTCTGAACGAGCACGCCGATTAACACGCCGACGGGGGCAAAAAGAAATCCGTTTCGCACCAGCGCTTCGGAGAAGCGCATGCTTTTCTGGATCTGCTCGGGCGTTAGCTGGGAGGCATTGGGGCTGGTCGCCATTTGATGGCGGAACATAATTTCGAAAACGTGAAGCGTAACGGGCAACGCCAGATACGTCCCGATTATGGACAGAATTGCGGTGATGACAAACGCCCAGCCCCACATCGGAGCTTCGCGCAACGTTTCAAACGCCGTCTTCGGTGCGGCAATGACATCGATGACCGTGCTTAAACCGTTCGGTTTTTTGCCGGCCGCGCGTATATCTGCGGACATGCTACCCCCTTCTTGCGCATGCGCAAGAGCATGACATCATAGCAGGTACTGCTACCTACTTGGCTGCTTGCCTCAATGTTTCGGGCCTCGCTGCGGCGTTCCCGTTTCCGATGTACGCAAGAGCTGATCGATCGGCACGCGGCGTTCGATCGCTTTGCGCACGCGTTCGAGCTGAGCTTCTCGCAGTTCGAACAGTTTCAATTCTAAAATGGTCCGAGCTCGGCGCAGTGCCCGCTTCGAATAGAGCGAGTCGACCGAGTCGACCGAGTAAGCTGCCGTCCTAGGCCGTTGTTGTGGCACGGTTCGTTTTCCCGCGGCGCAAGCGGGCAGGCCGAGCAGAACGAGCGAGGTCAGCGCCAGGGCGGCGCGGTATCCATGCGGCATGAGGGGTTCTCCTTTGAGAAGAACCATCACGCCCAACCACTATTTATAAAGCAGAAGAACTTTTGAACGTCGACACCTTAACCGTCCCCCCGCCGCCGGCAGTGCCGTATTTGCGGGTGATTCCGCTTGGCGGCTGCGGCGAAATCGGTCGAAACATGACCGTCATCGAAACCGCCGACGACCTGGTCGTCGTCGACTGCGGTCTGATGTTTCCCGACGACGAAATGTTCGGGGTCGACATCGTCATTAACGACTTTACGTACTTGCGCGAGCGCGCCGATAAGTTTCGCGCCGTCCTCGTGACGCACGGCCATGAAGACCACATCGGCGGCATACCGTACCTGCTGCGTGAGTTCAGCGTGCCGGTCGTCGGAACGCCGCTCACGCTTGCGCTGATCAAAGCGAAGTCGCGCGAGCATAAAATGGGCGACGTCGACTACGTCGCCGTCAACCCGGGCGATCGAGTAGCCTACGGAAGCATCGAGACGGAGTTCATTCACATCAACCACTCGGTTGCCGGGGCCTGCTCGCTCGCAATTCGAACGCCGCTCGGCACCGTCTTCCACACGGGCGATTTCAAGTTCGATCAGACGCCGATCGACGGCCGTCCGGCCGATTTCGGCGCCATCGCAAAAATCGGCGAAGAGGGCGTACTCTGCATGCTCTCGGACAGCACGAACGCGGAACGTCCGGGTCACACGCTTTCCGAACGAATCGTCGGCGAAGCGTTCACGAACATTTTCACCCGAGCCAAGGGGCGCGTGATCGTCGCCTCGTTCGCCTCAAACGTTCCTCGTATTCAGCAAGTGATCGACCACGCGATCCGTTTCGAACGAAAGATCGCATTTCTCGGGCGTTCGCTGATGAACGTGCGGCACTTTGCGACCGAGCTTGGCTATCTAAAGATCCCGCCCAGCCAAGTCATCCGGATCGAAGAAGTGGACGAGTACCCGCCCGAAAAAGTAGTGATCATGACCACGGGTTCGCAGGGCGAGCCGATGTCGTCGCTCACGCGCATGTCTGTGCGCGACCATGCGAAGTTCAAAATCGTGGCGGGCGATACCGTCGTGATCAGCGCCACGCCGATTCCCGGCAACGAGAAGAGCGTCTACAAGACGATCAATAACCTCTACAAGCTGGGCGCCATTGTCGTGCACGGCACCGACGGCAGGTCGCACGTTTCCGGCCACGGCTCGCAAGAAGAACTGCTGCTGATGCTCAACCTGGTGCGGCCGGAGTTTTTTATTCCGGTACACGGCGAGTATCGCATGCTGGTACATCACGGAAAACTGGCGACGACGACCGGTGTGGATGCGCGCAACGTCTTTGTCGTCGAAAACGGCGACGTCGTGGAGTTCACGCACGACTACGCCGACAAGATCGGCAAAACGTACGGCGGAAACGTATTGGTCGACGGGTCGGGAGTCGGAGACATCGGCGAAGCGGTGCTGCGCGATCGGCGCGCGCTGGCCGGTGACGGCATCATGATGGTCGTCGTTACGATCGACAGCGAAGCGGCGCGCGTGACGACCGGGCCGGACATTATCTCGCGCGGCGTGTTCTATCTGCCCGAAGCCGACGGCGTGCTCGGCGAACTTCGAGCCGACGTGAGCCGCATCATCGGCGAGTGTTCGGTCGAGGGCATTCGCGACGTCAATACCGTCAAAGAACACATCCGCAGCGGTTTGGCAAAGGCGGTGTACAACCGCTCCAAACGGCGACCTGTCATCGTTCCCGTCGTCATGGAAGCATAAATGGAGGACGATTCGTGAGATCTCGCAAGGATTTTATCGCCGCCGCGGCTTCGGTCGGGGCGTTTTTCGCTGCGGCCCCGGTCGCTGCCCAATCGAAAGCGGCGCCGGTGCCTTCACCAACACCAAAGCCTAAAGAACCCCCGAAGATATCGGAAGTCGCGCGTGCGTTCGCAAATCAAATGCGCGAATACGATGCGACGCTCACCGATAAGCAGATTCAAGACATCGCCGAAGGCATGGACTACAATCTCGGTTTGGGTAAGCGCATCAACCCGAAGGGCAAAGCGCTCGAGAACGGTGACGAACCGATCGTGATCTTCGAGGTAAACGCGTGATCGACGAACACCTCGCGTTCCTGGACGCATCGGATCTAGCCAAGATGATCGCGAAGCGAAAGATCTCCTCGCTCGAACTGACCGAACTCTATCTTCACCGACTGGACACGTACGGCAAAACGTACGGTGCGGTCGTCACGGTCATGCACGAGCGCGCGCGGCGCGAGGCAAAGGCGGCGGATCGCGAATTGGCCGCGGGGCATTCGCGCGGGCCGCTTCACGGCATTCCGTACGGCGTAAAGGATCTGCTGGCGGCGGTCGGCGCGCCGACCACGTGGGGCGCGGCGCCGTTTCGCGATCAGGTTTTTTCGTACGACGGGACGGTTGTCCAGAAGCTGCACGCGGCGGGAGGCGTGCTGCTGGCGAAACTCGCCATGGTCGAACTTGCAGGCGGTTTCGGTTACAACGATGCGGACGCGTCGTTCACCGGCCCGGGACGCACGCCGTGGAATCGTGATTTTTGGAGCGGCGGCAGTTCGAGCGGACCAGGCGCGAGCGTTGCGGCGGGACTGGTGGGGTTCGCAATCGGGTCCGAAACCAACGGGTCGATCACCGTGCCTTCGGCGTTCTGCGGCGTCTCGGGGCTGCGGCCGACGTACGGTCGCGTAAGCCGCCATGGTGCGATGGCGTTGATGTGGACTTCGGACAAACTCGGGCCGATATGCCGATCCTCGCGTGATACCGAAGTGGTTCTGCGGGCGATCGCCGGACACGATCCGCGTGACCGCACGTCGGTGGCCAACGCGCCGGCGCCGACCGTTCGCGCGCGGCGGCCGAAGGTTGCGGTGTTCAAAGATGCAACCGCGAAATCACAGCCGGCCGTTGCCAAGAATTTTACCGCGTCGCTGGCGGTGCTGCGTGAATTTTGCGACGTAACGGACGGATTTGAATTGCCCAAGCATCACCCGTACGGCGCAGTATTCGGCGCGCTGATCGGCGGTGAAGGGGCCTCGGCGTTTCGCGGATTGATCGAAAGCGGCCGCTCGCGCGAATTGCAGTCGGTCGACGATCGTATCGGCGGGTATCAGCTGCTGGCAACGTTGGCCGTCGACTACTTGGATGCGATGCGTCGGCGCGCGTTCATCGACGCCGATGTAAAGAAGTCGCTCGCGCCCTACGACGCGGTCGTGTATCCCACGCTCCCGACCGTTGCGTATCCGGTCAATCTTTCGTTCGACAAAGCGTATCCGAAGTTTCCCGGATCGGTGGATGCGGGAACGCCGGGGAATCTCGCGGGCGTACCGGCGACGAGCATTCCAAACGGCTTCGGCGAGAACGGATTGCCCACGGGACTCGCGTTCATGGGCGGTCCGTGGAGCGAATACATCCTCACACAAATCGCCAAGGGCTATCAGAGCCGCACCGATTTCCACAAGCGTCATCCCAAACTGATCGTCGCCTAGCTTGGATTCGCGCTCCTACGCAAGCGACGTCTGGCGACGGCTTCGCCGCTCGCCGGGCGCGCTCGTGGGCCTGGTCATCGTGTCGCTGATTGCAGCGGCGGCGATCTTCGCTCCGTGGGTCGGCCACGCCGATCCGCTCGCGCAAGATTTACTGCATCAGTCGGCGCA
>JALYTZ010000041.1 GCA_030854025.1 Vulcanimicrobiota bacterium | reverse complement strand
GCGCGTGTGGGGCGCAGAGCCGGCCGCCCTATCAAAAATGCGTGCGCTCAAAGCCCGATTCGATCCGCATGGCACGCTGAATCCCGGCCGCTTCGTAGGCGGCATCTGAAAGGTTCGCGTGCTCGATAGCGAGATTCGCTTTGCAGTCGTGCATGTAACGACCAGCCCTATTCGCCTGCGTACGCTTCTCGAGGGAGGCATAGACGGCGCACTGGACTTAGCCCGCTTTCTGCGCACGATCGTGCCGCTGACGAAAACGGCACTAACACGGATCGAGCGTCTGGCCGAGCGGATTCCCGATGAGCGGCTGCGTCATGAAGCGCGCACCAGCATTCGCGCAAAAGCATACCATGTAGCAGGCGCCGCCATTCTCGCGACGTTTTTGCCGCCCATCGCCCGCCGTCACTACATCGAAATCGTGACTCCGCTCGAAACGATCTACGATTTTCTCGACAACTTGTGCGATCGGCACCCCGACGTGCCTGTCGATGCGTATCCGGTTTTGCATCAGGCACTGTCGGACGCGCTCGACCCGGCTGCGCCGCTGCACGACTACTACCAAAAGGGGCCTTCCGGCGACGACGGCGACTATCTTCAACTGCTCGTGGTTCGAACGCGCCGCGCGCTGGTGCGGCTTGGCGGGTACGAGCGGCTGCTGCCGCATTTTAAGGAGGCGGCCCGGCTTTACACCGAATTGCAAACGTTCAAACACTATCCGAAGGCCGAACGCGAAAACGCGTGCATTGCGTGGCACGAAACGCATCGAGAGCAGTTCGGCGATTTCTCGTGGTGGGAGTTCGCCTGCGCGGCCGGCTCGCAGTTTCAAGTGTACGCACCACTTTTCGCGCTCTTCTGTAGTGAGCCCTCACAGATCGACCCGGCGTTTCACGCCTACTTTCCGGCGTTTTCAGCCCTTCACGTGCTGCTCGACTACTTCATCGACCAAGCCGAAGATCGCGAGCACGGCGAATTGAATTTCATCGACTGTTACGGGAGCGGCGAGGCCTTCAGAGGACGCGCCGCAACGCTCGCCAGACGAGCGCGCACGGGATTCGAGGCCCTCTCAACGCCGCGAGCGCATGACTTCGCGTTGCGGATCATGTGCCTTTTTTACTTAACGCACCCCAAAGTATTCGAAGAAGGCTTGAATGACGAAGCAGAATTGCTGCTTCGCGCGCTGTTCCCGCCATTCGCATGCGCCGCCCAACGAGCAGATACGCCGCGGCGCAAACGATCGGGAGAGCGCTGACTTCGAGCAGCGCGCTGCCCGCGCCGACGCGTGCGACGCTCAAACCAACCAGTGCCACCATTGCCGATCCGATGCCGAATGCAACGCCGTTCATAAGCCCGAGCGCCATCCCGAGGTTGCGCGGCAGCATCTGCTGAACGATTGCGACGCTCGGAGCGCTTTGCACGTTGAGCAGAACGTTCGCGCTCAGAAGCAGCGCGATAGAAAGCGGACCCGTTGCAAAGAAAAATCCGGCGAGCAGCGGGACCGCGCACAGCAGGCTCGCGACCGAAATTGTCAGCGCGCCGAATCGGTCGCCCAGCCAGCCGCCGGCGAACAGCCCAATGGCGCCGACCGCCAGAAACGCCGTAACGATCGCGCCGGCACTCGCGATCGAGCCGCCGCGGGCAACGATCAAATTCGGCAAATACGTCATAAACGCCGCGCTCACCAGGTATTTGAGGGACGTACTGGTGACGAGAAGGCCGACGCCCACGCGGTCAACCGGTGTTTGCGATGCCACGTTGGCGGATGCATGCGCGCGATGGACTTCGCCCGCGGAGCGATGCACGCGCGCCATCGCCGCAAAGAGAACGGTAACCGCAATGGCGCCCGGCAGCAGCATCCAAAGCGAGCCGCGCGGTCCATCGGCCTGTAGCAACCCGGCGATAACGATCGGACCGAGCGCGAACCCCGCGGCTCCGCCGATTTGAAAGATCGAGATGCCGCCCGATTTGCGAACACCCGAAAGCATTGCAGCGTACTTCCCGGCCTCGGGG
>JALYTZ010000040.1 GCA_030854025.1 Vulcanimicrobiota bacterium | reverse complement strand
GACGAGCAGCTTGAAGTTCGATGCCGGCATGAATTCGTCGTCGGCGTTAAGCGAATAGAGCGGGGTACCGCGCACCGTATCGGTCACGACAAGGCCAACGTGTGCGCCGGCCAGCGCCTTCGCTTTGAGGACATGTGCGAGCGACGCATGCAGCTTTTGTATTTGCTTCCACGTCCACGGCACGCCGCCCGGTGATGGGCGTTGAACCGAGTTGACCGACGACATGTCGGCCGCGTGAACGGGCACCGCCGTGGCGGTGAGCGCAGCGCATAGGAGAAATAAACAAAATCTACGCATCGCAATCATTCCGTAAGACATGCTCGATCGTTTCACGCCGAGCGAGGAGTGTGTGGGTGGTGCCGTCTACCGCAACGACCGCCGGCCGCGCGAAGCGGTTGTAATTGCTGGCCATGCTGAATGTGTACGCGCCGGTGATGCAGACCGCCAGCACGTCGCCGGCCGATACGTCGCGCGGAAGCGGCGCGGTTACGATGCGGTCGTTCTCACACGAGCGGCCGCAGACGACCGTTTCACGCTCGATTTCGCCTTTGCGCGAGGCAAGCAACGGATGATGATAGGCATTGTAGAGCGCCGGACGGGGATTGTCGGCGATGCCCCCGTCAACGACGACGTAGGGTGTGCCGAACTGTTCTTTGGCGGCCATCACGCGATACAGCGAGGTGCCGGCGCGTCCGATCAGTGCGCGTCCTGGTTCCAGACCGATTTGCGGCGCAGGCATGCGCATGCGCGCCGCATTCGCGCGCACGGCATTCGCCATCGCGTCGATCGTCGCGGGAATGTCGATGCGCTCGCCATCGTCCGGCGACATGGAAATGCCGAATCCGCCGCCCGCAATCAATCGATCGCCGTGCATGCCCAACGCCGCAGCGCGGGCCGTCAAGGCGAGCAACTCGCTACTGTTTGCTTCAAACGCTTGCGCTTGATAGATCTGAGAGCCGATGTGCGCGTGAAGACCCCGATAGCGCAGCGCGGAAGCGCTTGCCAAAACGTCCGCTGCTTTCGGCAGCGCCTCAGCGGGCATGCCGAATTTCGTTTTGCTTCCCCCGGTGCGCATGAACTCGTGCGTGTGCGCTTCGATGCCGGTGTTCATTCGCAGCACGACGTCCAGCGGACGCGCACTGCGCGCGCGCTCGCCCAGCCGGCGCAACTCGTCCAAATTATCGACGATGATCGTTCCGACTCGGCCGGCCGCGGCGGCCTCGAGTTCATCATTGGTCTTGCCGCAGCCGTGCAGGTTCAGCCGAGCGGCCGGAAAACCGGCCCGTTCGGCCGTGATCAATTCGCCGATCGAACACACGTCGATCTGCAACGGCGTAGCGAGCAAGTGCTTCGCGATTCCTACCAGCAGCAGCGCCTTGCCGGCGTATGCGATGTCGACTCCAAGCGGGCGTGCGGCGGCGGTAAATTCATCGATTGCCGCATCGAGAACGCCATAGTCGATCGCGAGCAGCGGCGTGCCGTATATATCGGCCAAACGTTCCGCCGAGCAGCCGCCGACGAAGATTTCGCCCTCGCGCCGCGTCTGGCCGGGTGCGAGACCATCGTGCCACTGCAAAAGTGCGGATCGCGTAGCGGTCATCTCGATGCGGTGTTCGAAGATGCGCTGAAAATATCCCCGAGAGGTTTTAGGAGTTTCATGGAACGCGCACCGGAACGGCAGATTGGTACGTACCCGCATTGGCCGCTGGCGAAGTGGCAGCCTGATTTACCGGCGGGCAAAATCGAGCGCATATACACCCATTGGTCCGCGCACGATTACGGTTCGGTTTTCCCGGCGTATCATTTCTGCGTTGCCATCGATGGCGCCGGCGACCTGGTCGTCGTCAATACGCACGACGTGCGGGAAAACATGCGCAACGTCTATGAAGAGCCCGAAAGCCCGTACGCACAGCATACGCGCGGACGAAACTCCCACGCACTTGGAATTTCAATCATGGGCATGCAGGGCGCGCGGCCGGATGATTTCGGCGAATTTCCGCTGACCGAACCGCTGATCGACGGGTTGTGCCTTGTGGGCGCGCGGCTGGCGAAGTTCTACGGCGTGACGATCGATGCGGATCACGTGATGAGTCACGCGGAAGCAGCGCTGCGCGACGGGTACTTCGGTACCGAACCCGAGCAGCGTTGGGACATTGCGCGCCTGCGCTCCGATTCACGCCCGCTCGAACCGCGTGAAGGAACGCAAACGGGCGACGAACTGCGCGGCCGAATGCGGAGATTTCTCGCGACCTTGTAGCGCTTATCCGAACTGCGCGAGAAAGCGGCCGATCGCGGGAGCGGCGACGCCGGCGTCCTGCAAGCGATGCGCGATCGCTTCGGGCGACGCCGGCGGCGTCACGCACATGAACGGCGCCGTGCCGGATTCGCTTCGGATGCGCACGGTTGCGGCCGCGGCCGGGACCAGCGCGGTT
Source organism: Vulcanimicrobiota bacterium (assembly GCA_030854025.1). Lineage (GTDB taxonomy): Bacteria > Vulcanimicrobiota > Vulcanimicrobiia > Vulcanimicrobiales > Vulcanimicrobiaceae > JALYTZ01. The sequence continues at coordinate 8,011 of JALYTZ010000040.1, read as the reverse complement.
TGATAGGGCTCCAGCCGCGCGTCGCCGTCCTCACAGTGCAGATCGAGCGGTTCGTCGAGCGCCATTACGATGAGCGGCCGTGCACGCGTCTGCATCGCGGCCGCCGTTTCGGTTGCCAGCACGCGTTCCACGATGAAGTGCGGGCCGGCGATGAGCGCGGTGCGCTGAAAGCCTTCGGCCGCATACGTGAGTTCGTCGATCGCGCCGGCATGCGATTCGTGAAAATCCAAAACGTCGGCGGCTTTGGAGACGTGCAGTTCTCGCGGTTTGCCGTCCGCGCCGACGCGGTTCCAGTCGAAGATGCGATACGTTAAGTCGCTCGCCTGCTGCGTTTCAAAAATGACGATGCCGGCGCCGATGGCGTGCAGCGTCCCCGACGGAAGATAAAACGCGTCGCCGGCCTTCACCGGAACGCGGCGCAGAATGTCGCCGAGCGAACCGTCGGCAACGCGCCGTTCGTATTCCTCGCGATCGGTGTCGCGCGTCCAGCCGAGGACGAGTTGCGCTCCAGGCTGGGCCGCTAGCACGTACCAGCACTCCGTCTTGCCGTTGCGCTGCCCTTCGACTCGCTGCGCGTATGCGTCGCCGGGGTGCACCTGAACCGAAAGCGCGTCGCAGGCATCGATGATCTTCGTGAGGATCGGGAATATCTGCGCGGGGTCGAGATCTCCGAGCAAATCGGCGCGCAGCTCTTCGCGAAGTTCTGCGATAGTTTTGCCCGCGAACGCGCCGTTGAGCACGCGATTTTCGTCCCAGCACTCCCACGATTCGGCGAGGTTCGCGTTCGGGTCGCCGGATTTTCCGTACACCTTTACGAGGGCGTCGCCGCCCCAAATGGCGCTGGTGATTTTCGGAACGAGAACGTAAGGATAGAACCGGCCTGCATCTGCCACGCTCGACGCGTATCGCACGGGACAGTCAATATCCTTTGGGGGTTCTGGCGGTAAATCGATTGGTCCGCCGAACTGGCAGCGTACAGTATGACGCACGCGTATATCGGCATCGGCTCGAATCTGGGCGATCGCCAAGCGAACATTCTCGCGGCCTTGCAGCGTTTGCGCACGCGCGCGCGCATTATCGCCGTCTCTTCCTTTTACGAAAGCGAGCCGGCCGGCGGCGCGGCAGGCCCGGCTTTCCTCAATGTGGCCGTTTCACTGGAGACGGAATTGGACCGTCCCGGCTTCGAGCAGCTCGCGCGGAAAGTCGAAGTTGCCGTGGGCCGGGCGAACACGCATAAGCTGGCGGCGCGGCCGATCGATATCGATCTACTGACGTATGGTCAAGCGTATGCGCACCCGCAGCTCGAGCGCCGCCCGTATAATCTGGTTCCGCTTGCGGAAATTGCGCCGGCGTATGCTGCAGCCGCCGCCTCGGCTCGGGGCGTTGCGCGCAAGACACGCACGCTCCATTTTGACGCGAATCGCCAGGACGAAGCGCCCGACGTGCCGCTTTCGCTCAACAGCGTCGGGGTTTCGGGCGTAAAGCGCATCGTGCATCTGAACGTCGACGGCAACGAGCGCGCGTTTAACGCCGAGTTTTCAATGGTCGCCGATCTGGCACCCGATAAAGCCGGCGTCCATATGTCGCGATTTTCGGAAATGTTGGAAGAAGCGGCGCTGGAGGTGCTTTCGCGGACCGACGCGCCCGCGCGCATCGAACAACTCACTGACGCGGTCGCGCGCGAAGTCGTGCGAAGCCAGCGCGCAGTTCGCGCCGACGTTCGGCTGCGGGCCGACTTTGGACTGGAGCGCTGGACACCTGTCAGCGGCAAACGCAGTCAAGAGACGTACGCGCTCGTGGCGATCGCGCACGCCGACGATCGTGGGTCCCGTCGTGTAATCGGCGTCGAAGCATTGGGCATGACGGCGTGCCCGTGCGCGCAGCTCATGGTGCGCGAGCACAGTCTGCGCGAACTGATCGATGCGGGCTTTTCGGCTGATGACGCAGCGCGCGCGCTGGACGCGCTCCCGGTAGCAACCCATAATCAGCGCGGAAAAGGCTCGGTGCTGATCGGCGTCGAGAATTCGTCGGATGCTCCGCGCGCCGAAGATTTAGTGGAAATCGTCGAGAGCGCGATGTCGAGCGAAACGTACGACCTGCTCAAACGGCCCGACGAATTTTTCATCGTCAATAAGGCGCATCACAATCCGAAATTCGTCGAAGACGTCGTTCGAGGCATCCTCGAGCGCGCGCTCGACGTATACGGCGACTTAAGCGACGAAACGTTCGTTTCGGCGACGCAAATCAATTACGAGTCGATTCACAAACACGACGCGTTTGCCGAAGCGTACGGAACGTTCGGCGAATTCCGGTCCGAATTGCGCACGAAGTCGTACGTGCTACACAAGACCGATTTGGGCGCGTGGCTGGGGACGCGGCCGTCGTCCGTACTAGCCTGACGCGCGTGCCTTTTGGGGACCGGCGCTTTCGAGAGCGTCGATTCGCGCCTTTAGCGAGGGATGGGTCGAGAAGAAAAATTCATACCAGGCCGGCTGTTCGGGTTCGGCAAGGTTTTGATCGCGCAAACGCCCGAACGCGGCGGCGCCGGTGAGCGGCGCATTCGTTGCGGTAACCGCAAAGCGGTCGGCGGCCCATTCGCGCGACCGGCTGAACGCGCAAACCGCCGGTCGAAACAGCTGTGAGAGCAGCGAAAGCCAAAAGAAAACGCGCATCAGCGTGCGCGGGTGCTCCGGCCGTTCGGCAACGTCTTTGCGAACGGCGAGCGAAGCGCCGCTCAGCAGCAGCAGCGCGAGAACCTGGCTGACGCCGATCAGTCGCCAGCTGTCGCGGCTTACGTAGTGTCCCAGCTCGTGCGCGACGACAAATTCAACTTCATCCGCGGGAAAACGTTCGAGCAGCGTGTCGCCGGCGACGATCCGATGCGTTCGACCGATGCCGGTGACATAGGCGTTCGCCTTTTTTGTTTGGCGGCTCATATCGACGCGCAAGATGTCGGCATCTGCACAGCCGTAGCGTTCTGCCAGCGCGCGTAAACGCGATTCGAGCGGCCCGCTCAAGGGTTCGAAGCGGTTGAACAGCGGCATGATCCAAAGCGGCACCGCAACGTTGACGAGCAGCAGCAGCGGAAGTACACCGGCGCCGGCAAGGTACGGCCACGTCTTGGGAAAGCGGCGTAAAACCGCGACGAACATGCCGGCCAAAACAGACGTAACGAGAGTGGAGACCAGCGTTTCTTTTGCGCGATCGGCGAACCATGCCTCGCGCGTTTGCTCGCTGAGACCGTAGCGTCGTTCCAAACTGTACTCTTCGACGAAATCTACGGGCAATTCGATCAGCGCATCCGCCAACTGGGCGACCGCGGTAAACGTTACCGGACGCAGCCACACCCATGGAGTCGCCGTCAAGCGGTCGAGCCGGTCTGCCCCGCGTCCGAACGCAAATGCAGCGGTCGCCGCGGTCGAACGCACGATGGCGGCCACCGCTAGTGCACGCCGATGGCGCCCGTAGGCAGCGGGATCGGGCCGCATGGGTCGCCTGGGAGTTCGCAGCTCGTTCCACGCCTGAGACGCGCGATAGGCGACGTATCCGGCGCTGAGGCCCGAACCGATTCCGACAAGAAATGTGCGCGCGTTCATAGTACTCCCGCAAGGCGATGAAAATTCTGAACAATGCGCGGGTGCATGCGTACGATCCGCGCTCCGGCAGCTATACCCGCTATGAGGGCCTGATTCTCGACGGCGCGCGAATTGCCGGCTTTGGCGCAGACGTTGCGGGCTTCGACGGCGAGCGCGTTGATCTCGGCGGTGCAACGGTGCTGGCCGCATTCGCCGACTGCCACGTGCACCTGACCGACACCGGTTATTTTTTGGAAGAACGAAATTTTGCTGACGTCCGCTCGTACGCGCAATTCGAGTCGCGCGTTGCTGCGCTGCCCAAAGAGCAGTACGTTCTCGCCGGACAGTACGACGAGAGTTCGTGGAGCGACGGCAGACTCGCCGACGCGCAAGGGCTGGAGCGATCGTTCGGAGACGCGCGCGCGATGCTGGTTCGAATCGACGGGCATTCGTGCATCGTCAATCGCAAGACATTTGAATGGCTGCGCATTCCCTCGAACGCGCAAGGGATCGAACGCGACGGCGATGGAGCTCCCACGGGAAAGCTGTTTCTCGAAGCCAACTGGAGCGCGCAATCGCGTTTCATGGCGGCTTTGCCGCAACCGTCGAAGCGAGCGGCGGAACGCCGGGCGACCGAACTGGCGCTCTCAAACGGTGCGCTGCACCTGCACGTGCAACTCGTCGGATTCGATCGTGACGCGTATGCCGCCGAAATCGCGGCGCTGAGCGATTTGCCGCCTGCGAAATGGTATCCGAAAATCTGCGAGCCCGACCCGGCGCTGGCGAGCGAACTGGGACTGCCGTTTGTCGGCGGCGACGTGTTTTTGGACGGCTCGATCGGCAGCTGCACCGCCGCATTGACCGAACCGTTTCTCGTATCCGTCCGCGGAGGAGAGCCGGGACGCGGCGAATTGCGGTATACCGACGAGCAGCTCTACGCGTATTTTTCGCAAGCTGAAGCGCTCGGGGTCTCGGCCGGCGTTCACGCGATCGGCGACCGCGCGATCGAGCAATGCATTTCGACGTGGCAGCGCGTGCTGGACGGCAAACCGAGCGCGCGCGGAAACCGTCACTTCATCGAACACTTCGAAATTGCGCGGCCCGAACATATCGATGCCTGCGTCGCAATGGGGATTTACCTTTCGATGCAGCCGCAGTTCGATCTATTGTGGGGAGGCGCCGGCCGCATGTACGACGAGCGCTTGGGAACCGAACGGATGCGTTCGATGAACGCGCTGGGCCGCATTCAAGCCGCGGGCGGCGTTCTGTGCGGCGGCGACGACAGCCCCGTCTGCGATCTCTCGCCGCTTACCGGAATGCAGGCCTGCGTCGATCATCACGAAGCTGCAGAGCGCCTTACCGCCGAACAAGCGCTTACAATGTACACGTACAACGCCGCGCGTTTCGGCCACGTCGAACGGCAAACCGGGCTGTTGGCTCCCGGATATGCGGCGGACTTCGTCGTGCTCGACCGCGATCCGGTCGAAGGCGGCGCCGCTTTCACGGACTGCACCGTTATGCAAACCTGGTGCGACGGTGAAACGGTGTTTGGTTGAGCGTATCGCTGTAACGCGTCGACGCCTAGATTATCGAGATCGTTTCCTTTGGTTTCGGGTGTGCGGCGAGTGATTGTAGGAGCGCGCCGGCCAGAAGATCGCAGACCGGGTCGTCAATTTCTTCGATTCGTCCCTCGTCGGCCAGGCGCGCCTTTTCGGGATCGATCGGCAGCCGTGCGAAGACCGGCGCTTGCGCGAGTTCGGCGACGCGATTGGCGTACGACGGGCCGAACACTTCGTACTTCGTACCGGTATCGGGCGCGATGAAATAAGACATATTTTCGACAACGCCGAGAATTGGCTTTTTGAGTTGGTGCACGAGGTTGGCGGCCTTGCGGACGATCATCGTCGCGAGCGCTTGCGGCATCGTCACGAGAACCACGCCGTCGACGGTGAGCGACTGCAGTACCGTAAGCGGTGCGTCCGAGGTTCCGGGCGGCAAGTCGATGAGCAACACGTCGAGTTCGCTCCAGAGTACCTGTTCGTAAAACTGACGAATGACGCCGGAGAGGATCGGCCCTCGCCAGATCATGGCGGTATCTTCTTTGTCGGTGAGCAGGTTCGAGCTGACGATTTCGATCGCGGTGCGCGAAACGGCCGGAACCATGAGCGGCTGCGGCTGTCCTTGCTGATTTTTCGGAGCGTTCGGGTCGGCTTCGATCGCGAGCGGTTCGCGCAGACCGAACAGCTTTGGAATCGAGGGCCCGGTGATGTCGCCGTCCAGGATGCCGACCCGCAAATTGCGGCGGCGTAAGCCGATGCCCATGAGCGCGGTGACCAGCGACTTGCCGACTCCGCCTTTGCCGGACATGATCGGCACGACGTGCTGAATTCGGGAGCGACGCGTGAAGGCTCCCGGCGCGCGCCGCAGCGGCATGCGGTCTTCGTTGGAAATCGTCGGAACGAATCCGGACAGGCGCGCCTGCGAAAGTGCGGCGAGAATCGGTTCGACCCGCAGGCCGTGGGCTTTGGCGCCCTGCTCGATCGTCTCGTACTTATTGACGCCGCAGCCCGCGCAGTGCAAGCCGAATCCCGTCAGCACTGCTTCGGCAATAGGAAGACTGCCGACCAGTTCGCTGATATTCGTTTGCGGCGTTATAGGCCATTCGATGTGAGGCATTCGCAATTCTTCGCGTTAGGCAGGTGAGTCTCTTATGCGACCTAACTCGCAAGGGCCGTCCAGCGTTCGCCGGAAAAGGCGGATCATGCTTGCGCACTCCAACCTCACCGGCGCGGACGCCCGCGACGTTCTTGCCGGCGGATGCGATTCACCGGTGCGTTCGGGCTGGGCGGTCGGCGGTGCGCCGTTCGTGCAATCGCGGGGCGACGGCGCGCACGCCTATGACGAACGCGGCGAACGGTACATCGACTACGTCATGGCATACGGTCCGCTGCTGTTCGGACATAACCACCCCGCGCTGACTCGCGGTTTGGACGAGCTAGCGCAGCGCGGAGTGCTCTACGGTTCGACGCATCCCGAAGAAGTGCGGCTCGCGCAACGGATCGGCAAACACCTTCCGTCGATGGAACGCATGCGATTCGTGACGAGCGGCACCGAAGCGGTGATGAGCGCGGTTCGCGTCGCGCGAGCGTTTACCGGACGCAACCTCATCTTGAAATTTGCCGGCAATTATCACGGCCATTTCGACCTGGCGCTGCTCGATGCCGGCGCTTCCGCGCACACATCCGATCCGCGCCGCAGCGGGATTCCTCCCGGCGTGATGGCCGACGTTACGGTGGCGCGCTACAACGATCTTGAGAGCGTCGACGCGCTTTTGCAGGGACGGGCGAGCGATCTTGCGGCCATCATTGTCGAGCCCATCGTCGGAAACATGGGCTATGTTACGCCGGTCGAGGGATTTCTTGCGGGCCTTCGCGAGCGCGCCGATCGACTCGGGGCACTGCTGATTTTCGACGAAGTCATTACCTGGCTGCGATTCGGGTTGGGGGGCGCGCAGGCACGCGTCGGCATACGTCCCGATCTCACGACGATCGGAAAAATCATGGGCGGCGGCTTTCCGATTGCGGCGTTCGGTGGACGTGAAGACGTCATGCGCGTGCTCGCGCCCGACGGCGAAACGTTCACCGGAGGAACGCACGCCGGTAACCCGTTTTCGGTCGGTATGGCGCATCGCGTCATTGACCTGCTTGAAAAAAATCCAGACTATTACGAGTACATGGACGCGCTGGGAAAACGCCTAGCCGATGGGATTCGCCGTATTTTTGCGGACCTGAAGTTGCCGTATGCGGTCGTGCAGCACGAGTCGATCGTCGATTTCAAATTCCGCGCAGGCGCGCCGAGCCGCAACTACGACGACGTGCGCGCTGCCGACAAATCGCGTTACGCCGCGTACTACCACGCAATGCGATCGCGCAATATTTTGCTTCCGCCCTCGCAAAACGAAGTCATGTTCGTCTCAACGGCGCACATGCAATCCGACATCGACCAAACGCTCACGGCAATATCGCAGTCGATTCGAGTCTGATTTGCAGCAATCGCCGTTCGGCCTCACTGCCGGCGCAATTGATCGCGCGCACGTAAGCGTCACGTGCTTCGCCGGGTCTTTGGAGACGTCGAAGTAACTCTGCGCGCGCTGCGTGCAACGGCCGATAAGCCTGCAATCGCGGATCTGAAGCGATATCGTCAATCATATGGAGACCGCGTTCGAATCCTTCATGGTGAGCAATCGCGACGGCGCGGCTTAACTCGACGACCGGCGACGGCTCCAGCGTAACGAGAGCGTCATACATGCGCCGGATGCGTGCCCAGTCCGTCGATTCCCAGGACGGCGCTCGCGCGTGCTCTGCCGCGATCGCCGCTTGCACTTGGTATGTTCCGGGAACGTGGTGGCGTGAAGCGTCATCGAGCAGCGTGAGTCC
>JALYTZ010000033.1 GCA_030854025.1 Vulcanimicrobiota bacterium | reverse complement strand
CGCCAGCGTCACCGCTTCATCGAGCGCAACGCTTCCGCAATCTACGAACGCTTCGTCGAACGAAAGCCCTTCGACGGCATGCCCGCGCCCACCGAACGCCTCGAATATCTCACGCGAAACGGCTCGGTACTTCTGCATGTCGGGACGCACCACGACGAGTTGCGGGCACGACTGCAGCGCCTTGTAGAGCGGGATGGCAGAGCGCACTCCGAACGGGCGAGCTTCGTATGAAGCGGTGAGCACGACCGCCCTTCGGCTCGTGCCGGCAACCGCGACCGGTTTTCCGCGCAGCGACGGATTGTCGCGAATTTCGACGCTCGCATAGAACGCGTCGACGTCGAAATGAGCGATCATCGTAGGATTGCGTTAAACGGGCGCTCCCGCGCCTGCAAAGATGGCACGTATCGTTTCCATGTTGCGCAGGTCGTCGGCTTCTTCGCCGGGCGTTTCAAGAATCGCCGTCTTGCTCTGCAACTCCGGCCGGTTAGCAATTGCTCGGAATCCGTCGAAGCCGATATTGCCTTCACCGATGTGATGATGCCGATCGCGGTTGCCGCCAAGCGGCACTTGCGTATCGTTGAAGTGAAATACGTGCACGCGATCCAAGCCGATCTGCTCGGCCGCTTCGTAAATAAAGTCATTGACGCCACGCTGCGAGTTGATTTCGTAGCCGGCGGCCCACGCGTGCGCCGTGTCCAAACACACGCCGAGCTGCGGATGGTCGAGCGCTTTGATAAAACGGCCGAGTTCTTCGAGCGTGCCGCCGCAAAGCGAACCGGCTCCCGCCGAGTTTTCCATGACCAGGTACACATCCGACGACGTGGCTGCGAGCGCCGTTTCGAGCAGCCGGCACGCGGACGTAAAGCCTTCTTCGCGATCGCGCTTCGCGTACGATCCTAAGTGCGTGTTGACGTAGCGAATTCCGGCAGCCGCGGCCGTCTCCAAATCGTGTTTGAGCAGCCCCACCGACCCGGCCGCAACCTTCGGGTCCTCGCTAGCGAGATTTATCAAATACGGGGTGTGGATGACGCACGGATCGATCCCGGCGGCGATGCGCAACTCCCGGAAGCGCGCTAAAGCGGGCCGGTCGATCGGCGAAGTGCGGTAGCTGCGCGGGTTGCTCGAAAACACTTGTAAAGCGGTGCACCCGACACGTTTTGCGTACTCGATTGCCGCTGCGTATCCGCCCCCGGTGCGTACGTGCACGCCGATGCGCATGATTTACTGTTCGCTCGGCGCCGGAACGTTAGCCGCGATGTTCGCGGTCATCAGGTCCAATTCGAGCGGCTGCCCCTGCTCCAATTCCATTTGTGGAAGATCGGATAGCGAGCGCAGCCCGAACGATTCCAAAAACTCCGCGGTGGTTTTATAGAGCATCGGTCGTCCGACAACGTCTTTTCGTCCGGCTTCGGAGACGAGATTGCGATCGGCTAGCGTCGTGACGACGCCGTCGGAGGAAACGCCGCGAATCGCTTCGATTTCGCTTTTGGTTACCGGCTGCATGTACGCAACGATCGCGAGCGTTTCCAGCGCGGGCGTCGAAAGACTGTTTTTGGGCGGAAGCAGATACGCTTCGACGGCTTCGCGCGCGCTCGGCGCGCTCGCAAAACGATAGCCGCCCGCAATCTCGCGCAGGACGATTCCTCGGCCGGTGAAATCCAGCTCGATCTTCTGCAGGGTGGCGGCGACTTCCATATCGTTCGCACCGGTAAGCTTGCTTAACTGTTTGATGGTGAGCGATTCGCTCCCCACAAAAAGAAGCGCTTCGATCGGGCACTGCAGGCGCTCCGCAGCAACGTCGAGTTCGGCTTGACCTTCGTCGGTTACCAATGTCGTCTCACTTCAGATTCGAAAGATGCGAATGTCGTCGAAGAGTTCAGGCTGATCGTAGCCGACGCGCTGGCGGCGAATCAGTTCGAGAATCGCGAGAAAGGCGACAATGATCGATTCGCGCGCCATGCCCAGATCTTTGCAGATGTCCGAAAAAAGCGCTTCGCCGTGCTCGCGTACGCGGCGCATGATGTAATCCATCGATGCCATGAGGGAAACGCGCTCGCGGGCAATCGTGCGTTTCTCAGGACGCGTCGAACGCAGCATCGCGAGGAAGGCCCGGGTAAGCTTTTCCGGCTCGATGCGATAACGCTGATGCAGCTCGCTCGTGCCGTCGCCGGCGTCGCGATAGTAGAACGAGGCCGCCTCGAGTTGCCGGCTGCGAAGTTCTTGGCCGATTTCGCGATACTTTGAGTAGGCGACCAGACGCTGGCGAAGCCGTTCTTCAACCTGCTCGGGCGACTCGCCGTCGTCTTCCTGAAATTCGGCGGGAATCGGCGGCAGCAGCGCCTTCGATTTGAGAAAAAGCAGCGTCGCGGCGATGACTAGGTACTCGGCAGCGACCTCGACGTCCAGCTCGTCCATCATCGAAATGTACGAGAGATATTGGGCTGCGACGCTGGCGAGCGGCACCGTGGCGATGTCTAACTCGCGCTCCTTGACCAAATGCAGCAGCAAGTCGAGCGGTCCGTCGAAGACCTCGAACGAAATTCGCAATTTTCCGTCGTCCGCGGCGATCAAGAAGTTCTCTGCTCTGCCGTCCTTACGACGATCGGCCCTTCACCGAACGCGGCCGGGGTCGCTTCCAGATAGTCAAATGCCATGTCGACCAGGCGCTTTTCGTTCACGTACTTCAGCGCTCGTTTGGCCGCGGCAATATCGAACCAACGCGCCTCATCGACCTCGTGATCGTGATTGGCCGTGTCTCCCGAAAGATACCGCATCAGGTAAAAGGTGACGGATTTCTTGTGTTTGGCCCGGTTGATGTAGAACCAGTACGAGATATCGTTGAGCTTCGTGATCAGCTCGGCCCAGCAGCCGGTCTCCTCGCGCACTTCACGCAAGGCGGCTTGCTCGGCCGACTCTCGCGCTTCCAGATGGCCTTTGGGCAACGTCCAAATACGCGGCGTTCCGCGGCCGATGAGCAGGGCGTCGTAAGACGTCTCGCGCCGGCGCAGGACGAGCCCCCCGGCCGAAACCTCGTATTTGATGCGCATCGTTTTGCCCCTGAAGGACTGGAAAGGCGCCCCCAACGGGTCGCCTTTTGATTACCTTAATTATAACCGAAGCGACCAAGAAGAGCCTGCCGGAAGGAACCACCTTCTTCGCCTCCTGACGGCGGTTACGGCGTCCCCGAAGCGGCGCAGGGAAGGGTCAACGACTCGGACCGGCCCGCGCTCTCAAAGGTCAGAATCACCGCTTGGCGGCCCTGGTCCGGACAGGGCGGCTGCGAAGGCAGCAGCGGCGGATTTGCCGGATCGAATGCGCCTTGGGGATACCGGGGCGAACCAGTGGCGCTTCCCGAGCTGGAAAAGAAGACCGCAAATGGCGGCTTTCCCAGACTGCCGCCGTCAGCTTCGAGGTTCAGCACCAGGGGCGGCGCACCAGTGGCGCTCATCGGCCGCCCATCAGGGCGCCCGGCATAGAGCGTTACGGAAACCCCTTGAGCTTGCGGCACGACCAGCAGCGTCGCGCCGTTGCCGCTGGTTTGCGCGACCGCTCGCGCCTGCGCCGTGAGGGCATCCGCCTGCAGAATCGCTGCATGCAGTGACGCCGGCCGCGCCCCGAGCGAATACCGAGCGGCCGCAGCCAGCAGCACGGCGAGAATGGCGCACGCAACGGCAAATTCGATCAAGGTGTACCCACGCTGCACGAATGCAGCAGTGCCCGCTCTTAGGCCGTGGCGGGCACCCAGCGCAGATCCGGTTGGCGCGCGGCCCGCGTTTCATCGAGACGTCCGACCACGGTGTTGACCGGGGCATCGAATATTTTCTGTGGATCGCTCGCAGCTTCGGCGATGATGTCGCGCAGCGAGGCAATGAATTGATCGAGCGTTTCTTTCGATTCGGTTTCCGTCGGCTCGATCATCAAACATTCCGGAACGATCAGCGGGAAATAGACGGTCGGTGCCATGAAGCCGCGATCGAGCAGCGCTTTCGCGACGTCGAGCGCCCGCACGCCGGTATCTTTCTTCAAGTCTTGCGCCGACGCCACGAATTCGTGGCGGCAAATCTCGTCGTACGGGGTCGTCATGAACTCCCGGATATGCACTCGCAAGTAATTCGCGTTGAGCACGGCCAGTTGCGAAACTCTGGCAAGTCCTTCGGCGCCGTTGGCATAGATGTAGCAGAGCGCGCGCACGGCATGCGCGAAGTTCGACCAGAACGAGCGCATCGGCCCGATGGACTTAGGCCGGTCAAAATCGAGCCGAAAGTCGAGCTGATCGCTCGGAGCGAGAGCGGAATTTGCGCCGGCGCGTTTCGACGCAACGACGTAGGGCGTGGGCAGATAGTCGACCAGATGCTTCGCGACACCGATCGGGCCGTGGCCGGCACCGCCGCCGCCGTGCGGAATCGTGAACGTCTTGTGCAGGTTCAAATGCATGAGATCGAAGCCCATGTCACCCGGGCGAGCGTTGCCCATCAGCGCGTTCGCGTTGGCTCCGTCGTAGTACATGAGGCCGCCGACCGCGTGCACGGCCTGCGTGATTTCAAGGATGTGATCTTCGAACAGCCCGAGAGTATTGGGATTGGTCATCATGCAGACTGCGGTATCGGGGCCGAGCACCTTCTGCAACTCGTCGACGCTCACGCGCCCACGATGGTCGCTTTTGAGCGAAATAACTTTGAAGCCGCACATCGCTGCGGAGGCGGGATTCGTGCCATGCGCCGTGTCGGGCACGATGACTTTGTCGCGCATGGTCTGACCGCGATCCTTGTAGTACTTTTTCGCGATGAGCAGCGCGGCCAATTCGGCGTGCGCGCCCGCCGACGGATTGAGCGAGAACGCCTCCATGCCGAATAGCGAGCATAGGCTGCGCTCGAGTTCCCACATGATCTGCAGCGCGCCCTGCGCCAATTCGTCCGGCGTCCACGGATGAAGGTCGCGCAGACCGGGCAAATTCGCCATCGCGTCGTTGACGCGCGGGTTGTACTTCATCGTGCACGAGCCGAGCGGATAAAAGCCCAGATCGATTCCGAACGTTCGCTGCGAAAGCCGCGTAAAGTGGCGCACGACATCCAGTTCGCTGTTGTCGGGAAGCGGAAGATCGTCGCGCAGAACGTCCTTCGGCAAAAAGTCCGTCAGCGGATCTCCGGAATCAACGTACTTGTTCGCGCGGCCGTCTTGACCGATTTCGAAGATGACCTTAGAGGCGGTGTGGTCAGACGCGAGCCGGGACATTGACGACCTCTTTGAGTGCGGAGCAGAGCGCTTCGATATCGGCCGACGTCGTAAGTTCGGTCGCCGTCATCAGTATGTGATTGGAAAATTCAGGATAGAAACGCCCGAGGTCGAGCCCACCGAGTATGCCGCGCCGTTGCAGCTGCGCCAGCACGTCGCCGGCAGAGCGGTGGACGTTGACGACGATTTCATTGAAGAACGGCGCATCGAATGCGAGCGTGCATCCCTCAAGTGAGCTGACGCGGGTGGCCATCTCGCGCGAGCGTTTCAAATTTGCGGATGCGACGTCGCGCAGGCCGGTTTTCCCAAGCAGGGCAAGGTATATGGTCGCGATGAGCGCGCAGTGCGCCTGATTCGTGCAGATATTGCTGGTCGCGCGTTCGCGGCGAATGTGCTGCTCGCGCGCTTGCAGCGTAAGCACGAATGCATCGTTCCCCGCGGCGTCGACCGTCTTGCCCGCCAAGCGTCCGGGTATTCGGCGCAGGTGCTCCTTGCTCGCCGCGATGAAGCCGACATACGGGCCGCCGTACGCGACGGCAACGCCGAAGCTTTGCGCTTCGCCGGCCACGATTTCCGCGCCCCACGACGCGGGCGTTTTCAGGGCGGCTAGCGCCAACGCCTCGGCAACCACGCCGATCGTTACCGTGCCGGTTGCTTTGATCTTTGCTGCAACACCCGCCTGCGGCGCGTCGATGCAACCGAAAAAATTCGGCGATTGTGTCGCGACGCACGCGTACGCTTTACTTGCCAAGCGCGTTTCCAGATCGCTCAGATCGGTCGTGCCGTCGGCGTTCAAACCAAGCTCTTCGACCTGCACGTCCAATCCGTCGCAGTAGGTCTGCAGCACCGCGCGGTAGTTCGGATGAACGGCGCGCGACACGAGCACCTTTTTGCGGCCGTTCGCATTGATGGCCATGATGGCGGCTTCGGCGAGCGCGGTGGCCCCGTCGTAGACCGAAGCGTTCGCGATGTCGAGGCCGGTGAGCAGACAGATATACGTTTGCCACTCATAGATCGCTTGCAGGTACCCCTGCGAGACTTCAGCTTGATAGGGAGTGTACGAGGTGAGAAATTCGCCGCGCATTGCGAGCGACGCGATCGCGGGCGGCGCGTAATGCCGGTAGCTGCCGCCTCCGAGAAATGAGACGCACGCGGCGCCCGCGTTCTTTGCTGCGAAGCGCTCGAAACGGCGCGTAATATCGACTTCGGACAGCGCCGGAACCAGGTCCAGTTTCGCGCGCAGCTTGAGGGCTTCGGGCACTTCGAGCAGTTCGTCGAGAGAACTGCAGCCGACGGCTTCGAGCATTTGCGCGATGTCGCGCTCGGTGTGGGGCGTGTACGGCATGATGACTTACTCGGCGATCTCTTTCTCGTAGTCGGCAGGCGAGAGAAGATTCGCATGCTGCGACGTATCGCCGACTCTGACTTTGAACATCCAGCCGCCGGCGTAAGGTTCGCGATTGACCAGTGCCGGATCGGCTTCGAGGTCGCCGTTGATCTCGGTCACTTCGCCGCCGATCGGCGTGAAAAGATCGGAAACGGCTTTGACCGATTCCACCACCCCGATGTTGCCGAATTGTTCGATCGTGGAACCGACGCGCGGCAGCTCGACGTACACGATATCGCCCAGCGAGTTCTGCGCGTAATCCGTGATGCCGACGGTCGCCATATCGCCGTCCATTTTGATCCACTCGTGCTCTTTGCTGTACAGCAGGTCTTGCGGCTGCGCCACTGCGGTTAGTCTCCTTATTTACGGGTTACGTGCGAATCGTACGTTTAGCCGGGACGTTTATAGAATGGGAGCGCGGTGACGCGCGCGGGATGCCGCGTACCGCGTATCTGGACCGTCAGTTCGGTCCCCGGAGTTGCGGCGGCCTTTTCGAGCAGCGCGGTCGCGATGTTTTGGTTGCCCACCGACGGTCCCGTCGATCCGCTGCGGACTTCGCCGACTTCGCGCTCTCCTTCAAACACTTTGTAGCCTTCGCGCGCCGGAACGCGGCCGCCCATTATCAGGCCGGCGATGCGCGGGTACTCGTCGGCGTCTTTCTGGCTCTGGAGTGCGGCTTTCCCGAGAAACTGCGGCTTCGAAAGTTTGACGGCCCAGTTCATTCCGGCTTGCAGCGGCGTTATCTCTTCGGTCATCTCGTGTCCGTAGAGCGGCATACCGGCTTCGAGCCGCAGCACGTCGCGCGCGCCCAAGCCGACGGGCACAAGCCCCGCCGTGCCGTTGTCGCTTAAAAGACCGTTCCAAACGGCTGGCGCGTCGTCGCCGGCGACAAACAGCTCGAAACCGTCTTCTCCGGTGTATCCGGTGCGCGCGACGATCGCATTTTTGCCGTAAACGCGTCCTTCCGCGCAAAAATAATATTTCAAGGCGGCAATGTCGATATCGGTATGCTTTTCGAGCATTTCCACCGATTTCGGACCCTGGATGGCGATGAGCGCGTTGCGGCCGTGCAGATTCGTGAGCTTTACACCGGAATCACCCAGCTGCGCGTTGACGTGCGCCCACATCTTGTCCGCGTTGCCGGCATTGACGACCAGCATCCAGCGGTTTTCGAGCCGATAAAAGATCACGTCGTCGTGCGCGCCGCCTCGGTCGTTGGTGAAGATATTATATCGCGCCTGCAACGGTTTAATCGTTGCGACATTGTTGACGGTGAGCGCGTCCGCCCACTCGCCCACGTTCTCGCCTTCCAAAATGAACTGGCCCATGTGCGAGAGGTCGAACAGGCCCGCGCGCTTGCGCACTGCCTCGTGTTCGCTCAGAATGCTGCCGTATTGCACGGGCATGTCGAATCCGCCGAACGGAATCATCCGCGCTCCAAGGCGAACGTGCTCGTCATAAAGCGCCGTGCGCTTGGCGTTGCTCGAAGTGGCCGTCATGATTTCCCGGGTTTCTCTTCTGGATAGCTGTTGAGGAAATTGAGCGTTGCATGCGCAACGATCGTCTCGCCGCTGCGAACGTAGACTTCGCCGTACACGATGCGGCGGCCGGCTTTGAGCACCTTCGCTTCGGCAATTAAATCGTGCGGTGGAACGGCCGGAGCCAAAAAATTGCACTGCAGCGATGCCGTCGTCGTATCCTGGTCGCGGCCGTACACCGAGGCGAGGGCCAAATAAAAGACGGTGTCGCACAAGCTCACGATCGCGCCGCCGTG
>JALYTZ010000016.1 GCA_030854025.1 Vulcanimicrobiota bacterium | reverse complement strand
GATTGGCCCCGGCGCGATCGCATTGGCGCGAATACCGAACCGGCCCCACTCACCGGCCAGTGTCTGCGTCATATTGAGGACGCCCGCTTTGGCCGCTGCCGAATGAACGACGCCCGGCTCACCGGTCCACGCATAAGTCGCAATGATGTTGAGAATGACGCCGCCGTTCGCTCGCAGCGCTTCGAACGCGGAACGCGTGCAGTTGAACGTTCCGAGCAGCACGATGTCCACCACGGATTTAAACCCGTTGGTCGAAAGCCGCTCCGAGGCGGCGATGAAATTACCCGCGGCGTTGTTTACGACCACGTCGAGCCGGCCGGTGCGGCGAATGATTTCGTCGATGGATCTGGCGACGTGATCGGCATCTCGCACGTCACAGGAAATGCCGAATGCACGGGCGCCTTCGGCTTCGATCCGGCGCGTGGTTTCATCGAGCGCATCCTGACGGCGCCCGAACGTGCAGACCGTGGCGCCTTCGCGCGCAAAGCCGCAAGCCATGGACCGCCCCAGGCCCGAGCCGCCGCCCGTTACCAGGACCGTTTTATTTGCATATCTGCCGCTCAGAACGTGTCGCCGGGTTTGGCTAGTTCGCGTCGCAAGTACAGCGGCAGCGCGAAGATTCGCCGATGCGTTTGCGCGTCGTAGAAAAAGTTTTCACCGCGCAATTGCGCGCAGTACGCATCGATCCGGTCGGGTGGGAGTTCGGAAAGATCGACGCGATCGCTGCAGGCCAGAAATGCCCAGTCGTTATCGAACGCGGGCACGTGCGCGTAAAATGACGCGACGAACCGGTAGTGCCGGCGCAGCGTGCGAGCCATCTTGGCGTGCAGCGACATGTTATGAAAGCCGGCCGTGCTGGCTTGCAGCACGTACACCCCGCCGTCTGCCAGCCGCGCCTTAATGTTACGAAAAACCTCGTAGCAGAAGAGCGGGTTGCTCGGCGAGTCCTCGAGCGGTTCGGTGAGATCGGAAATGATGACGCCGTACGTGTCCTTGTCGTCGGCAAGAAATTTCAACGCGTCGCCGACGATCACGCGCGCGCGCCGATCCTCAAAGGCTCCGTCCGACCATTCCGCAAGGTATTTTTTTGAAAGCTCGACGACTTGACCGTCGATGTCGACCATGGTCGCGCGCTTAACCTGCGGATGCCGCAGCGCTTCGCGCAGGGTCGCGCCTTCGCCGCCACCCAAAATCAGGACGTCCGAACGATCCGCGGTGCCCGCCAGCGCGGGATGCACCAACGACTCGTGATAGATTTTTTCGTCGTGCTGCGAACTTTGCGTATCGCCGTCGAGCACGAGCATCTTTCCGAAGACGGGCGTTTCGACCACGCCGATGCTCTGGAACGGCGAGCGTCCCGCGTAGTACACTTTTTCGATCGCATGGCTATGCCGTTCCGTCGGAGCGAACTCTTCGACGTACCACTGCCAGTGTTCGGTTTTGGGCATGCGGCGCTAGTGTGCCGAATCCAAAGTTCGTATCAAAATTTCACTCGTCTTTCTCGCCGGCTCATCGTCTCTCATCGGTCGAAACGCTACGGCGTTGCTCCCTCTTCGGTCCTCGATCCGTCAAAAAATCCTTCGCGGACTCTTAATACGAACTTCGGATTCGGCACACTAGTTGGGTATGCCGCTCCGGCACGCCTTCACGCAAAAAGAAACGCCGTTAGGCGTTTCTTTTTTTAGTCCGTAGTCTGGAGTTAGGCGCTCAACGCGCGGTCCTCGTTCTCTGCCATCACGACGTGCGTGAAATGGTCGTTCGTGGCCGCAATGCCGCGTTTGATTTCCGTGGTTTGCATGTTCTTCGCCCCGAATGCCTTGGCCGCGTATTCGCAAGCAAGCCATGGGTCGGTGTGATCGCCGCACGTATAGAAATCCATGGCTGCGTAGCCGGTCTCGGGCCACGTATGGATCGATATATGCGATTCGGCTAGAACGACGACTCCAGAGACGCCCTGCGGCTGGAATCGGTGGAAAGCGACTTCCATGATGGTGGCTCTCGATTCACGGGCCGCTTGCATGAGCGTCGCGCGAACGCCGTCGACGTCGGTTAGGGTGTTCGTGTTACACCCCGAGAGTTCACACACGATGTGCGTTCCGAGTGCCTTCAATTTTTGTATTTTCTCCTGGACTTCGGGGGAAATCCCACCTCCGGACCCGTCGGCTGGCGTCTGCAGTGCAGTCACGTCCCCGACCTATCGACGAACTCTTGCCGGCGCTTGTTCGGTGCGCGGACGATTCGTCGCGATGGCGCGTAAGGGCGCACCTACCCATGAACCGAGGACCCTCATTCAAGGGTCCGGCGACCATGATACCCCCTAGACCCCCCCCTGTAAAGCAATCGGGCCTCAAAATTTTGCCGCGTCCTCCGGGCCCGTAGTCGGCCTGTAACTCGCGAACGGGCGGGGGTGTCTATAGATAATGAAGAACAGGCTTAACAATCTTGACTATACGGGCGCACCGGACGTACCCTTGAAGTTCCAAAGAGCGTCCACACCGATTCGCGGAACGCGAATCTCTTAGAGGAAGTACCGCATTCATGGCCATCGAGCTCAAGACCGTTCCCGACGTGCCGGTTGATGACTATCGACACGGTTTCCACGATTCCGAAGAAAAGTACGTCTTCAAGTCGGGGAAGGGTCTGACGCGCGAAATCGTCGAGCGCATCAGCTCGATGAAGAACGAACCGCAGTGGATGCTGGACTTTCGTCTTAAGGGCTACGACACGTTTCAGAGCAAGCCGATGCCGACGTGGGGCGACACCAAGCTCCTGAACGAAATCGACTTCGCGGATATCCACTACTTCGTGAAGTCGACCGATCAAGCGGAGCGCTCGTGGGATGACGTGCCCGACGACATCAAGCGCACTTTCGATCGCCTCGGCATTCCTGAAGCCGAGCGTAAGTTTCTTTCAGGCGTTTCCGCGCAGTACGAATCGGAAGTCGTCTATCACAACGTCAGCGCCGAACTCGAAAAAGACGGCGTGCTCTTCTGCGACATGGACACCGCGGTCAAGCAGTATCCCGAAATCGTTCAGAAATACCTCGCAACGGTCATCCCCATCGCCGACAATAAGTTTTCAGCGCTGAATTCTTCGGTCTGGTCGGGCGGCTCGTTCGTCTACGTACCGCCGGGCGTCGAAGTCAAGATGCCGCTCCAGGCCTACTTCCGCATCAATGCGGAAAATATGGGCCAGTTCGAGCGTACGCTGATCATCGCCGACAAAGGTTCGAAGGTTCACTACATCGAGGGCTGCACGGCGCCGAAGTTCTCGACCAGCTCGCTGCACAGTGCCGTCGTCGAACTGATTGCCATGGAAGGCGCGTCGATTCGCTATACGACCATTCAAAACTGGTACCGTAACATTTACAACCTCGTGACCAAGCGCGCAATCGCGCAAAAAAATGCTACGGTCGAATGGGTCGACGGCAACATCGGCTCCAAACTCACGATGAAATACCCCGCGATCTACCTGATGGGTGAGGGCGCGCGCGGCGAGATTCTCTCGATGGCGTTTGCAGGCGAAGGCCAGCACCAGGACGCGGGTGCGAAGGTCATTCACGCCGCCCCCAACACGACCTCGGTCGTGACGAACAAATCGGTCAGCGCGCACGGCGGTAAAACGACGTACCGTGGTCTGGTGGAAATATTCCCGGGAGCGGTCGGCGCGAAAACGCGCGTCAAGTGCGACGCGCTGATCATGGATCCCGAATCAGCCAGCGATACCAAGCCGACCATGAAGATCCACGAGCAGCGCTCGATCGTCGAACACGAGGCCAGCGTCAGCAAAATCGGCGAAGAGCAGCTGTTCTATGCGATGAGCCGCGGCTTGAGCGAAGCCGACGCCACCGCCATGATCGTGAACGGATTCTTCGACTTCTTCGTCAAGGAACTTCCGATGGAATACGCACTGGAACTCAACCGTCTCGTCAAAATGGAAATGGAAGGCGCGGTTGGGTAGTGCCGTCGCAAAAGTTTCCGACGTAGCTCCGGGCACGACCAAACGCATCGTCATCGGCGGAATTGAAGTGATGCTGTGCAACGTCGACGGCAGCATCTACGCGATCGAAGACGTATGCACGCACGACGGCGGCCCGCTCGATCAGGGATTTCTCGAAGGCACTTGCATCGAGTGTCCGCGTCACGGCGCCAAATTCGATGTCCGAACCGGTGCCGTCATGCAACTCCCGGCCGTCATGCCCGTGGCCTCATACCCGGTCCACGTTGACGGCGACGACATTTTCGTGGACGTGTAATTACCGGTGGATCACGTGCCGCCATTGTAAGATGAGCAAGCCGTTCGGACGCATGCCGTCGCACCAGGTTGTGAAATAGTCGCGCGGCGGAATCGCGACGTCCGACGAACCGGCGTACGTGTACGTTAGGGTTGGCCCCGCGTACACGCGGCGGCACGCGAGCGCGAGCTGCTTCGCAAAATCGGGCCGTCCGGCACCTTTCTCGGGGTGCCCTGGAACGGGATACAGCGGGGTTTTGTCGACGAAGAGTGCGCGCTGGACCCGAGCGCGTGCGTCGTACCAACGTCGCGATTCATCGCCCTGCGGGTCGTAGCCGATAACAATCGGTGCGACGCCGCCGTAAAAATCTAATTCCGACGAGAAACCGTAGCCGTCGGTCATCACGATTGCGTCCTCGCGTGCTGCAATGCGGGCGACGTCGCGCGCAAGCGCCGGATACGTAAATACTTCGAACGGACCGTCGTCGTGAAGCCGTACGCCGCCATGCCGTGCCATCGCATAAACGGCTCCAGGAGCCAGCACGACGGCAAAGAGCACCGCAGAAAGCGCGATCGCCGGAATTGCGGCGCCCAGCGTCCACGGGCGCCTGATCGGCGCGCTCAACCGGTGGTACGCGATGCCCATTGAAACGCACAGCGAGACGAATGGTCCGAAGAACCAGTACACTTCGATCGGTTCACGGATTGCCAGCAGCGTCAGCAAGATCGAGAGCGGCAATGCCGTCCACGCCACCAGGGCATCATTCCGCCGAAACGCCAACACGAACGCTGCCGCATAGAGTCCCGGCGAATACGCAAAAGCGTTGATGACGTGCAGAACGAACGGGCGCGTGAACTGCACGTGGGCAGCATGGCGTCCGACCAATGCAAACGTAAACGTACTCCACTCGTTAGCCGCGTTCCACGCCACGAACGGCACGATGCACGCGAACGCGAGCGCTAAGGAAAGCCAGAGCGGCCCGCGCATCGACCACTTCCGCGCGGGCATCGCCGCATACGCGGCGACTCCAAAGACCAGCGCGAACCCGAAAACGCGCGCCAGCATCGCCCCGCCGAGCGCGAGCCCGAGCAGCGCAAACCAAAGCAGCGAACGCGACTCGAAAGCGCGCACTGCGAAATACAATGCGAGCGCCCAACACGCAAGATACGGGCCGTCCGGTGTGGCGCTGCCGAACGCAATAAAAAGCATCGGCGTGAGCGTGACCCCCGCGGCCGCGGCCGCTCCGGCGCGCCGGTCTCCCGTTATGCGCGTGGCCGCGCCGGCGGTCGCGAGCGCGGTGACGACTCCGCACAAGACGAAGGCGGCACGCACCGCGAGCGGCGTTCGCCCGAGCCACGCAAAAAGTGCAATCGCGTATGCAACGGCCGGCGGATGGTCGACGTAGCCGAACGCGAGGTGGCGGCTCCATTCCCAATAGTACGCTTCGTCGCCGGTAAGCGGTATGCGCGCCGAAGCGACCGCCCGTAATACCGTTACGGCTGCAACGGCGCTCCAAAACCAAAGCGTACGCATACAGCCGCGAGCTTTAGCATGGAAACCGCGTCAGGCCTGCCGCGGTAACTAGGCGTATCGCATGCGTTCGTCGCGCCGATAGCCGGCGGCGGCGATCGCCGCGAACAGTGCAGCGTATACCGCCAGAACCGCTAACGCATGAATCGGAGCGTGGGAACCGCTGATACTCCAGAGCAGTTCCCCGAATTGGCGAGTCGGCAAATACGGCGAAACAACCTGCGCGAAATGCGGAAGAACCGAAGGCGGCATCCACAGACCGCCTGCGAACGAAAGCAGCAGATAAAAAATATTCGCGATGGGAACCGCGGCGCGACCGTTCGTCCAATAGCCGATGGCCAAGCCGAACAGGACGAATGGGATCCCGCCGGCGAGCGTAAAGATCAGCAGTTCGAACCACCCCGCAGCCGAAAGATGCGCCGGCGTTCGCAGCAGTGCGACTGCCACCACGAGTGCCGCCGACAGCACGCCGAACACGATTGCGCAAATCACGCGCGCGCCGAATCGAGCGATCAGCGGCGCCGGTAACGTGCGGATATAGCGCTCCCACGGTTGCGCGCGTTCGGCCGAAACTCCGACGCCGAACTGAAAAAGCGTCACGCCGATTACGGCAAACGCCACAAACGAGAGCATCGCTCCAGTGGCCTCGTCGCGTCCATGCACCCATGGCGCCGCGAACATCACAAAGAACAACGCGGGAAAAAGCAGCGTGGGAACGGTAAATGCCGGAATTCGGAAGAGCTCGATCAGGCGCGCGCGTACGTGCGCCGAAAAAATGCTAAACGCGTTCATACCGCCGCACCTGTAAGGTTCAAAAAGGCCTCTTCAAGCGAAGCTTCGGTAACGGAGAGATTGCGGAACGGGGCGCCGGTTTCGACGAGCGATCGGACGAACCGGTCGGAGTCGGCGGTCATTGTCTCGATGCGGCGGCCGTCGAGATCGTAAACGACGCGGCGCGTGCCAATTCTCGCGCGCAGAGCCTGCGGCGAAGAATCGAACGCAACGCGCCCACTATCCAGCACGAGCACCCGGGATGCGAGCGTCTGCGCTTCTTCAATATAGTGCGTGCTCAGCAGAACCGTCCCGCCGGCCGTTGCGAATTCGCGCACATGCGCCCACGCGCGATGGCGAGCCTCGACGTCGAGTCCGGTAGTCGGTTCGTCGAGCACGACCAAGTCGGGGTTGCCGATGAATGCTAAAGCCAGCGCCAAGCGACGTGACTCTCCGCCGGACAACCCGCCGGCCTGACGATGCGCCAGTTCCTTCAAGTCGAACGCTGCAAGGATCGAATCGAGGCCGGCCGCAGCCGGATACTGCGCGGCGACGAACTGCGCGATCTCGCGCACTCGAAGCGTTTCGGGAAAACTGCTCTGCTGAGGCGTTGCACCGAGGCGGCGGCGTACGCCTACTTCGCGCGCGTTATCGCCGAACAGTGTAGCCGTTCCGCTTTCCGGAGCTCGCAGCCCCAGCAGCATTTCAATCGTCGTCGTTTTGCCGGCACCGTTCGGCCCGAGCATCGCAACGATTTCGCCGCGCCCGATCTCGAACGATACACCGTCGACGGCGCGTTTTTTACCGTACGTTTTTCGCAGTTCGTGCGCCGCAACGATCACGTTCGTGTCCCCGCTTTCAGGAGTGACTGCATCGCTTCGACGTGTTTGACAAACGCGTCGCGGCCCGCATCGCTCAAGCGATAGCGCGTCTGCGGCCGCCGGTCGACAAAGGCTTTTTCTTCCACGATATATCCGCTCTCGACCAGTTTGGCGAGATGTGCGCCCAGATTGCCGTTGGTCGTCTCGGTCACACGGATCAATTCATTGAATGTGACGGATACCGATGCGAGAAGCTCCGCGATCACGCCGAGGCGGATTTTGGAGAGCAGAAGTTCGTCCACGCTTAGTTCCGGCGCATCAGGGCAAGCGCGACTCCCGAGCCCGTGAGACCGACGAACATGCCGGCGGCCAGGACGTATCCGGTAAGTCCGGCGTGCACAAAATTTGCGGCGACCACCGATGCCAGCAGGACGATGCCGCCGGTCAACGTTACGCGATGACCTTGCAGGCCGACGAAAAGCAGCGGAACGGCTACGACCACCGACCAGATAGCCGCCGCCG
>JALYTZ010000253.1 GCA_030854025.1 Vulcanimicrobiota bacterium | reverse complement strand
CTTCAAGGTTCGGTACTTGCATAGCGAAGTCGACACGCTGGAACGCATCGCCATTCTGCGCGATCTGCGCCTGGGCGTGTTCGACGTGCTGGTCGGCATCAATCTGCTGCGCGAAGGTCTCGATCTGCCCGAAGTTTCGCTGGTCGGCATTTTGGACGCCGACAAAGAGGGTTATTTGCGCAGCGAAACCTCGCTCGTGCAAACGATCGGCCGCGCGGCGCGCCACGTCGAGGGGAAAGTGATCATGTACGCGGACGCGATCACGGAGTCGATGGCTCGCGCCTTGGGCGAAACGAAACGCCGGCGTGAGGCGCAGACGGCGTTCAATACGGCGCACGGAATCGAGCCGCAGTCTATCCGCAAAGAGATTCGCGACATTCTCGAACTGGTCGGAGCCACGGCGGATGTCGAAGAAAAGATTCGGCGCGAGAAGCTGCCGCGCGAAGTCGCGATTCGGATGGCGCAGGATATCGAGCGCAAAATGCGCGATCTCGCCGCCAATCTCGAGTTCGAAAAGGCTGCCGCTCTGCGCGATGAACTCGTCGAACTGCGCAAGCAGTTAGGCGGAAACGAGTCGACGCTGTTTGCGGGCAAAGCGCCGAAAATTTTCGAACACGCACTTAAAGAACTGGTCGGCAGCTAGGCCGCCCTCCGAGACGGCGAGCGCCTTACATGTGTTCCTTCCGCGTGCGGCGGGTAGAGATAAAGTCTCGTGCTATAGCTACAGAAGGATTCAATATGAAGCAAAACCGGATCCGCGCAGCGGCCGTTGCCACAGCCTGCGCCATGGTCCTGGGGCTCGCGGGCCTCGTGACCACGACGTCGAACGCGCAGCCGCTTCCGACACCGCAAGTTACCGAATCTCCGATGCCCGGCAGCACGGAGTCGCCCATGCCGATGCCCGGCAGCACCGAATCGCCGATGCCGAGCGGCACTGAATCACCGATGCCCGGAGAGACGCCGAGCAGTACGATGCCGACGACCACCAATACGGCACCAAGCACAATGACGCAGCCGACGGCCCCGCAGATCAACGCTCTTACGAGCAATCCGAACGGCCCGGACTGGCTGCAGAAATTCGCGCGTCACCCGGCACACATGAACTCCATGCCGATGTCGCACGCCATGCCGATGCATAAGATGATGATGAAACATCGAATGATGAAGCATCGGATGATGAAACACCCCATGATGCCGATGGCGACCCCCACGCCGAAGGCCTAAGCGCGTTCGGCTTCCTCTCCGAGAGGTCGCACGAACGTCGGCGATCGTTACCCTGAGTGCGGACGTTCCAGCAATGGAACGTCCGGCTCGCATTCAATACGGAACGCGGACGGGCGCGCTCTTGCGCGTCGACGGCATTGCCGTCGGAGCCTTCGATCGCGAACATCGCGACGTCAATTTGCCGGCGAGCGCGAGTCCGCGGCGGCTCCAGTTTGAAGTCGAAGTTCGGTCGCTTCCCACCAATGGTTTACCGTCCGGCGCGGGTCTACGCTGGGCGCTCCTCAACGCGCGAGCGCATCCAAGGCCTTCGCTGCACGCCGACGTGCTCGATGGGAACGAGCCGCTTCCGGAGATCGCCGGCGGCGACGTTCGCGCGATCGGGCATTCGCACTTAGACGTTGCCTGGCTCTGGACGTACGAAGAGACGCGCCGCAAAGCCGCGCGAACGTTTGCAATCGCCGCCGAATTGCTCGAGCGCGATCCGACGTTCAAATTTGTCCAGTCGCAGCCGCAGTTGTACGCATTCGTCGAACGCGACGATGCGCAGCTTTTTGCACGCGTTACGGGGCTCGTCGAAAGCGGACGCTTCGATCCCGACGTGGCCGCGCTGTGGGTCGAATCCGACTGCAATCTTCCGTCGGGCGAATCGCTTCTGCGTCAGCTGCTTTTCGGGCATCGCTACTGCCTCGATCGCTTCGGTATCGAGCCCGGCATCGCGTGGCTGCCGGACTCATTTGGTTTCGCGAACACGCTGCCGATGCTGCTGGCGCATGCGGGCGTGCGCCGTTTCGCGACGACGAAACTCCAGTGGAACGACACTACGCGCTTTCCGTATCCGCAGTTCGTATGGCGTTCGCCTGACGGCAGCGAAGTTTTAGGTGCGCTGCTGGCCTACTACGACGGTGGGCTGGATGCAGCGCGCATTCGAACGGCTTGCGAACGCGCGGAACCGATCTTGGCCGGCTACGGCGACGGGGGCGGCGGGGTTACAAATGATATGCTCGCCGACCTTCGCCGATCGGGCGCGTGGATTCGCCCGCGTGACTGGTTCGAACGACTCGAAGAGCGCCGCGCGATGCTGCCCGTGCATTGCGACGAGCTGTATTTGGAATATCACCGCGGCGTCTACACGACGCATCACGATCTCAAAGCGGCCAATGCGCTGCTCGAACGCGCACTCTCGGAAGCCGAAGAGCTTGCGGCATGGTGCACGTCGGTGCGCGCGCCGCACGAGTTGCTGACCGATCTGCGGGAGCGGTTGGATACCGCGTGGGAAATCGTTCTGCGCAACCAGTTTCACGACGTACTGCCCGGGACGTCGATCGCGCCGGTCGTCGCGGATGCGCTCGCCGAGTATGCGCGCGCCGGCGAGCTGGCCGCATCGGTCATCGGCGCGGCGCAGCAGAGCTTGCCGCGAACGCGCGCACAGTCATCTGCGCCGAAGCCCGTCGCGCCGGTCGACGATAACGGAGCGTTCCGGTTCGACAACGGCCTGCTGACGGCACGCGTGCTGGCTAGCGGCACGCTCGTCGAGCTAACGCCGGCCGGCGGCGAGAATCTTTGCGCGCAGGCAAACGTGTTGGCACTTTACGGCGATAAACCCAAAGCGTGGGAAGCCTGGAACATCGACTCGGGCTACGAGCGCTCGATGCGGGCCGCCAAGCCGATTGATGCGCGCATCGAGGATGGCGTTCTCATCGTACGGATCGCGCTCAACAAGTCATCTGCAGCGATGCGTATCGCCATGCACGAGGGCGAACCGTTTCTGCGGGTCGATGCCGAGGTGGACTGGCGCGAGCGGCGTACGCTTCTTCGCGTGGAAAATTGGCTTCTCGCCGACACCGCGTCGGTAACGTACGGCACGCCGCACGGGACGATCGAACGAAGCGCCCGTCGCGATACGCCGCAGGAACGGGCGAAGTTCGAAGTGCCCGGGCAGCGATTTGCCTGCGTACGCCGGCCGAACGGTTCGGGACTGGCGATCTTTTCGTTGGACACGTACGGCTGGAGCGCGCGCACTTTGCCCAACGGCGGCGTGCGGCTCGGACATTCACTGCTGCGCGGGACGTGTTGGCCGGATAAGCGCGCGGACTACGGCGCGCAGCGGCTTTCGTACGCCTACGCGCCGTTCACCGGCGTAGGCATCGGCGCACTCGAACGTGCCTGGCTTCGTTTTGCACACGACCCACGCGTGCGGCTCTTCACCTGCGAAGATGACGCGGTCGCCGTCGTCGCATGCAAACCGGCGCAGGACGGCGACGGGGTCATCGTTCGAGTGCGCGAGTGCGACGGTTCGGCGCGCCAGGTTGCGCTGCGCTGCAATGCGCGCATGCGCGAAGCTCAGCCGGTCGATGCGCTCGAACGTCCGCTTTCGGGCGAAGCGCGCGTCGACGCGGAGCACGTGCATTTTTCGCTTCCGCCGTACGGCTTGCGCAGTTTTCGCGTGCGCGCGTGACGCAAGACGCGCAAATCGAGGGCACGTTCAAACGCGCCTGGGGTCTGCTCGCGCACAACCCGATCATCGTGGTGCCCGCGCTCATCGTCGGACTGCTGACGGCTCTGCTGCTCTACGCGCTCGACGTGTATGCGGCGGTTTCAATCGGACCGCTCTCGGACTTGAGCGGCGGCGGACCGGCGGCGTTTGCATCCTTCCTCGGCTCGATTCTCGCGATTACCATTCGACTCGTCGCTGCGACCGTTTCGATCGCCTACACGACCGGCATGGCGGCGGCGGCATGGGAGACCGGCCGGGCCACGCTCGCCGATGGCGCGAGGGCGGTGCGCAGGTTCGCGCCGCATATCGCACTCGCAATCGTGCTGCTGTTCCTCATCGGCGTCGTCGCGGCCGTGCTGGCCGACTTCACATTCTACCTCACGCTGCTGCTGTATGCGGTTTTTGTGATCTATACAATGCCGGCCGTGATCGTCGGCGAACGCACCGGCGTAGAGGGGCTCATCGACTCGTTTACGATTGCTGCAAAGAACTTCTGGGCAACCGTCGGCATCGTGCTGTTGATTTTACTCATTGCGATCGCCGGAGCAATTATCGCCCGCCTCGTGCACGGCGTTCCCTTGGTCGGTCAAATCGTCGAAGTGCTTTTAACGGAGGCGACGGTCGCCTATGCGACGCTCGTGGCCGTCGGCGAATACCGAGTTCTGCGGGAAAAGCCTGCATCCTAACGCACGGCCAAGCGGTCTAATAACGGCATGGCTCTGGACTCAATCGTTATTAAGGGCGCGCGCGAGCACAATCTCAAGAACATCGACCTGACGCTCCCGCGCAATCAGTTGATCGTCGTCACGGGCCTGAGCGGATCGGGCAAGTCCTCGCTTGCCTTTGACACGGTGTATGCCGAAGGTCAGCGCCGCTACGTCGAATCGCTCTCGTCGTACGCCCGGCAGTTTCTCGGGCAGATGGAAAAACCCGATGTCGATTACATAGAAGGGCTTTCGCCGGCCATTTCCATCGATCAGAAATCAACCTCGCGAAACCCGCGTTCGTCGGTCGGCACGGTCACCGAGATTTACGACTACCTGCGGCTGCTCTACGCGCGCATCGGGATCCCGCACTGCTACAACTGCGGGCTCGAAATCAGCTCCCAATCGAGCCAGCAAATCGTCGATTCGATTATGGAACTGCCCGAAGGCTCGCGCGTGCAGCTGTTGGCGCCGCTCGTGCGCGGCCGCAAAGGCGAGTACGCCAAACTTTTCGAGGAAATCGGCAAGGAGGGCTTTTCTCGCGTTCGGATCGACGGCGAGCACAAAGAACTGCGCGAGAAAATCGTGCTCGACAAAAAGCGCAAGCATACGATCGAAGTGATCGTCGACCGTTTGGTGATGAAGCCCGACGTGCGCAAGCGTCTCACCGATTCGGTCGAGACGACGCTCAAGCTTTCGAGCGGAATCGTCACGGTGCTGGTCGAGGAGCCCGAGCGCAAGGGATCGCCGCGCGAACTGACGTTCAGCGAGGCGTTTGCGTGCGTTGCGTGCGGCCTCTCGTTCGAAGAGCTGGCCCCGCGCCTGTTCTCATTCAATTCGCCCTACGGTGCATGTTCCGGATGCAGCGGATTGGGCGAAAAGATCGAGCTGGACCCGTGGAAAGTCATTCCCGACCGCACGAAGTCGATCGACGGCGGCGCAATCGTTCCGTGGAGCAAGTCGCTCGGAAGCGGCAAGTTCCCGTCCATGAATCCATACTA
>JALYTZ010000247.1 GCA_030854025.1 Vulcanimicrobiota bacterium | reverse complement strand
GGCGAGGTCGCCGCCGCGAACCTGCTGCACGGCAACGCGAAGACAATGGACTTTCACGGCCTTGCCAGTTGCGTCTACACGATTCCCGCCATTGCGAAAGTCGGCTTGAGCGAACGGGAGGCCGGCGAAACGGGCCGCGAGTTCGACGTGCATAGCGGCGAGATGACTACCTGGTATTCAAACCGCCGGCTGGCCGAACGCGCCGCCGCATACAAGTTGCTGGTCGAAAAGAAAACGGGAAAAATACTCGGCGCTCATATCTTAGGAGCCAACGCCGAGGAACAGATCAACGTTCTCGCGCTCGCGATTCGGCGCGAAATACCAGCCGAAGACGTCGTCGGTGCGCTATTCGCATACCCGAGCGGCGCCTCCGACATCGCCTACATGCTGTAGGCTATTTCTTCGCGCTGTACGCCGTGCACCAGCCGTTGGGGCTGATCGATCCCGCAACGACTTTGCAGCCGCCCATGGCCGTTTTGTTTTTTCCCGGAATGAAGAGCGAACAGCCGCTGCACTTTTGCGTGCCCTTCGGGTGGTTCTGATACTTGAATTGCGTCTTCGGCGACTTGGCATCGGCGATTGCGGCGCTGTCCATAAACGCCGCAGCCAGAGCCGGAAGCACAACCAACGACTTGAGCACGTCTGCGCGGGTAAACTTACCTTCCATTAAGGCCGAACCTCCAAAAAGATAGCGGTACGGTTGCAGCATCCGCGACCGGGACGTACGGAACCTGCACCGCCGTACTGACGTTGCTCTAAAAGCGGAAACAAGGAGCCGGACAAGGGCTCTCTCGGCTGCTCTACACGGCAGCTTTCGCTAAAGGCGGATAATGGGAGATAAAGCGGTGACCTTAGGAATGCGCCTGCACGGACAGAGTAGCTCGCTCTGGGACATGCTGCACGATTCGTTCCTGCGCGCCGTCAGCAGCGACCCGCACACCGAAACGGCCAATATTACGATCGAGTCCGAAGCCATCAACCGTTTTCACGGGTTTCCGCTCGGCGGGCGATTCGAGTTGAAATTTTCAGGCGTGGAATCACTTGAAGTGCTGATGGCGCGACGGGTTGGTGCGCAGGGCCGTCGCCTGGAGTCGGCCGACTGGTCTCGGTTCGAATCCACCTTCGCCGACGTGGATGGAGAAAAGGGCGGCCGGTATCAAATACTCGACGGCACTGCGGCGCACGCCGAAGATCAAGTGGAGTTCGTCCTCTCCGCGCTGGTCGATCATGCGGGATCCTACGGTACGCGCGAAGACGTCTTAAGCGAACTTCGCATCGTGGCCGACGACCTCGACATCATCGGCCCGGCGGGCGACAATTACTCGCTCGATGCGTTCCTTGCCCTCGGCTCCGCCTACCGCCGCACGCGTTAAAAGCATGGGTATACGGCAGCATGCAAAAGACGTTGGCTGGCACCGCCGTATTAGTTACCGGCGCGAGTTCTGGAATAGGTGAAGCCGCTTCGCTGGCGCTCGCCGGCGAGGGTGCGAACGTGGCGATCGCCGCGCGACGGCGTGATCGCCTAGAAGACCTAGCGAAAAGAATCGAAAGTCTCGGCGCAAAAGCGCTTGTCATCGAGGCGGATATCACGGCCGAAGAGCAGGCTCGAGATGCGGTCGTTAAAACGGTCAACGAGTTCGGACGACTCGATACGCTGATCAATAACGCCGGCGTTATGTTGCTCGGCCCGATCGTCGACGCACCGCAAGACGAGTGGAAGCGGATGCTCGATCTCAACGTCGCTGCGCTCATGCACTGCACCCATGCGGCGCTCCCGCACTTGCTCGAATCCGCGCAAACCGATCCGCGGCGCGTCGCCGACCTCGTCAACATCAGCTCGGTGGCAGGCCGCGTCGCTCGTTCCGGCAGCGGCGCGTACAATGCGAGCAAGTGGGCCGTCAACGCCTTCAGCGAAGCGCTTCGCCAGGAAGTCACGCGCCGACACGTGCGCATCTGTTTGATCGAGCCCGGCGCCGTTGAAACCGAACTCGTCTCGCACAACCGGCCGAATTCAAGAGAACATGCGCAAGCGATTTGATTTTGCCGACAAGCTCAAATCCGAAGACATCGCCGACGCGATTCGGTATGTCGTGACGCGCGACCGCCACGTTGCAATCAACGAAGTGCTTATTCGCCCGACGGAACAGGAAGGCTAAAGCGCACCCATCGCGCCGGCAAAAGCTTCGAGAAATTCGTTCGTATCGCCGTCGTCGAAGATAAGCGGGGGCTGAATGCGGATGACGTTGCCCCAGCGGCCGCCTTTTCCGACGAGGACGTGTCGTTTGCGCATTTCATCCACGAGCTTGGTAGCTTCCGCGGCGGCATAGGATTTGGTCGTGCGATCTTTCACCAGCTCTACGCCGATCATCAAGCCGCGCCCACGCACCTCGCCCATGAGCGGAAAGCGCGCTTGCAGGTCTCGCAGTCCCGCCAGTAGTTTTTCGCCTTGACGCTTCGCGTTCGCGATCAGGTCGCGCTTCTCAATGACGTCGATCGTTACGCGAGCGGCGCGCGAGGCCAGGGGATTGCCGCCGAACGTATTGATGTGCGGCCCCTTGAATGCATCCGCGAGTTCGGGTCGCGTTATCGTAATGCCGGCCGGAATGCCGCTCGCTATTCCCTTAGCCGAGGTAATCATGTCGGGAACGACGCCGTACGATGACGGCATTCCGAACATACCGTCACCCATGCGCCCCCAGCCCGTTTGCACCTCATCGGCGATCAGCAGCGTACCGAACGGTTTCAACGTTTCTGCAAGCACCGTAAAATATTCGGGCGGCGGCGTGATGACGCCGCCGACGCCGGCGATCGTTTCGGCGATCATCGCCGCCGGCGCACCGCCGGTTTGCGTTTCGATGACGCGCTTTGCCGATTTTGCGCATGCGATCTCGCACGACGGGTAGGTCAAATGCAACGGGCAACGATAGCAGTAGGGGTTCGGAACGAACGCCACGTGCGGCATCTGCGGGCCGAAATTACGCCACTGGCTTAAGCCGGCGAGCGCAACCGTGTAGACCGTGCGGCCATGATACGCGTGCTCCAATGCGAGAAAGTCAACGGAATTCTTGGCCGTGCGCGCGATCAGCGCGGCAGTTTCGTTCGCTTCCGAACCGGAGTTGCTCATGAAGCTCTTCGTCATGCCTTCGGGAGCGATCTCGGCGACCTTCTCGGCCAAATCGAGCATTTCGTCCGTCAGGTACAGCGTCGAAACGTGCATGAGTTTTTTAGATTGATCGGCGACCGCTTGCGCCACTTCGCTGTTCCCGTATCCGAGCGTATTGGTCGCGATGCCGGCGAAGGCGTCGAGATACTCGGTGCCCTCGTTGTCGCGCAGACGCGTTCCTTCGCCGTCGGCGATCGTGAGCGGTTCATCGTAGTAGGTTTGCTGCGCGGCGAACAGGTATTTCTTGGCGCGCTCCGCGTTGTTCTTGATCGTTTGCACGTTATGCCTCTTGAGTTGCTACAGTAAGGTCGTAGTCGCTTTCGGCGGTGACGGGATGCTCTTCGCGCATCAAGAGGAAATATCCAACCAAGCCGCCGAGCAGACTGAAAATCCATCCCCCGCTCCATAGGAAGTGCAGCGGGCGAACGAACAGCCCGACGAGAGCAACCGCCCAGCCGACGATCAGCGCGAACACCGCGCGCATGTTGATGCCGTTTACGTACGAGTAGCGGCCGTCCGGGGAGTATAGTTGGACCAGGTCGATGCGCCGCTTACGAACCAGCCAGTAGTCGGCGATCGCGATTCCGTCGAACGCGCCCAACATTGCGCCGTACGTTCCGAGCCAGGTGAAGATGTACGTGGAGAACGTGGCGAGCACGTACCACGGCTGCATCGCGATGCTCAGCAGCCCGGTGATCACCGCCCCGATCGCAAAGGTAATGTGACGCGGAAGGACGTTTTCGAAGGCGCGCGCAGGCGCCATGACGTTCGCGCCGACGTTGATCGTTACCGACGAGAGGATCACGATGATGCCCGCGATGATGACGACGCCGGAGGGGAATTTCAAGATCAAATCGACCGGGTTCCAAAGCGCCGATCCAAACAAAAGAACGGTCGCGGACGTCACGGCAATGCCGACGAATGAAAAGGCCGCCATCGTGAGCGGCATGGCCCAGACTTGGCCGAGCACTTGGCTTCGCTGCGTTTGCGCGTACCGCGTGTAGTCCGGAATGTTTAGGGCCATGGTTGCCCAAAAGGCGATCACGCCCACGACTGAAGGATAGAAAGCGGACCAGAAAGCGGGTCCGTGAAAGCTGGCTGGTGACGCGAGCATGCGGCCGAACCCGCCGGCGCTTGCGGCTGCCCATGCGAGCAGTGCAACGGCGCCGATTGCGAGTAGCGGTGCGGCAATCTGCGCGAGCCGTCCGATTGCCTGGGGTCCCCGCATAGCAATTGCGACGTTGAGTGTCCAGAAAAGAACGAACGCCACTGCGACGTGCGGGCCGAACGCGTGCCAAAACGGCAGCGTCCGCGTCAGTATTGCATCGAGCGCCTGACCGCCGAACCATGAGTTGATGCCAAACCAGCCGGCCGCGATGAGCGCGCGCGCGAGCGCCGGAATATGCGCGCCTTTGGTGCCGAACCACAACCGCGCGAACACGGGATACGGTATGCCGTACTTCGTTCCCGCATGGGATACGAGCAAAATGGCTCCCATTACGACGATGCTGCCGGTGAAGACGGCCAGCACCGATTCCCACCAGTTCATGCCGAGCGCGATCATGCCGCTTGCGAGCGAATACGTCGGCAGACAGATACACATGCCGATCCAAAGCGAAGCAAACTTGCCGCCGCTCCAGGAGTGCTCGGCCAACGTGCATGGCCGCAGGTCGTCGTTCCACAACGAAACGTTCCGCGCGGCGCGCGCTTGCGCCGCATCGGTTAGAACGACGACGTCGCCGAGACGAACTTGGCATTGCGCAGGCATCAGCCCTCGACCATGTCGCCGTAGGTTTCCGGGCGGCGATCCCGATAAAATTGCCACGTGTTGCGCACCGTGGTGATGAGGTCGCGATTCATCCGGCCGATGACGACTTCGTCTTTGTCGCGGCTGCCGATCGCAACGATTTCGCCGCGCGGGTCGGCCAGATACGACTGGCCGTAGAATTCACCCATGTTCCACGGCGCTTCGATGCCGACGCGATTGATCGCGCCGAGGTAGTAGCCGTTCGCGACGGCATGCGCCGGCTGCTCAAGCTTCCAAAGGTGCTCGGAAAGCCCGGCCACCGTTGCCGACGGATTGAATACGATCTCCGCGCCATGCAATCCGAGCATGCGCGCGCCTTCGGGAAAGTGACGGTCGTAACAAATGTACACGCCGACTCGTGCAAAGGCCGTATCGAACACGGGATAGCCAAGGTTGCCGGGACGGAAGTAGTACTTCTCCCAGAACCCGCATCCGGCCGGTCCGGCCTGCACCTGCGGAAGATGGTGTTTGCGGTACTTTCCCAGGTACGTGCCGTCGGCGTCGATTACCGACGCGGTGTTGTAGTAGACGCCTGCGAAGTCTTCTTCGTAGATCGGGACGACGAGCACGATGCCGAGTTCCTTTGCCGTATCCTGCATCAGCCGTGTCGTAGGTCCGTCGGGAATGCGTTCGACCGCACCGTACCATTTCGTCGTTTGTTCCGTGCAGAAATACGGTCCGTAAAATATTTCCTGCAGGCAAACGATCTGCGCGCCCTTGCGCTTCGCATCGTGAATCAATCCGAGGTGCTTGTCGATCGCCGCCTTCTTATGCGCGGCGACCGGTTCTCGCCCATCCACGTCATGATGCGCCTGAATCAGCCCGATCGTAACGTTAGATTCCAAGAGGTCCTCCCGCTAGTAGCGTGCTCATACATCGATTGGAAAAAATCGGGCGCTTTTTTGGAATGTGCCGGCGCCTTTGGTGCCGGTGAAACGGTCGCCGTCGGCGACTTTGCGTCCGCGTGAGAATACGTAGCGCGGCCGGCCCGTTACGCGCATGCCCTCGAAAACGCTGTTGTCGACGTTCATATGATGGGTCTTGGCCGAAATCGTGCGGCCCGCGGCGGGATCCCAGACGACGATGTCGGCATCGCTTCCAACCGCGATCGTTCCCTTGCGCGGAAAGAGGCCGAAGAATTTCGCCGGATTGGTCGAGCTAAGCGCGACGAAATTGTTCAGGCCCAGGACGCCGTGGTTCACGCCGACTTCGTAGAGGATTGCGAGCCGGTCTTCAATCGTTGGAGCGCCGTTAGGAATCTTGGAGAAATCGTTCCGTCCTAATTCTTTCTGGCCGCATAGATTGAACGAACAGTGATCCGATCCGAAACTGTGCAGCTCCATGTTCTTGAGCTTGCGCAGCAGAACGCTCTGGTTCCACTTATCGCGGATCGGCGGCGAAAGCACGTACTTCGCCCCTTCGAAACCGCTGCGTTCGTAGTCGCTTGAATCGCAAACCAGATATTGCGGACACGTTTCGCCGTAGATCGGCAGCCCGCGTTTGCGCCCCTCGCCGATCGCGTCGGCAGCCATTGCGCTGGATACGTGCACCACGTAGAGCGGCGCGCCGGCAATTTCGGCTAAGCGGATGGCGCGATGCGTCGCCTCGCCTTCACATTCGACCGGGCGGGTGAGCGCGTGCCATTTTGGATCGGTGTTACCGGCCGCGAGGGCTTGACGCGTGGTTACTTCGATCACGTCGCCGTTCTCGGCATGCACTTGCACGAGGCCGCCATGCTGCGCGCAGGTCTGAAGCGTTTTGAATATGGTTTCGTCATCCACCTGAAGGACGTGTTTGTAGGCCATGAAACATTTGAACGAGTTCACGCCTTCTTCGGCAATCATGCGTGGAATCTCGGCCATCGTCTCGTCGCGGCCGTCGGCAATAGTCAGGTGAAAGGCATAATCGATGCACGCTTTTCCTGCGGCTTTTTCCTTCCACGTTTGCAACGCGCTTCGTAACGAGCTTCCGCGCGAGTGCAACGCGAAATCGACGATCGTTGTCGTTCCTCCCAGAGCGGCTGCCCGCGTTCCCGTTTCGAAATCGTCGGCGGTGGTCGTCCCTCCGAACGGCATATCGAGGTGCGTGTGCGGATCGATCCCGCCGGGGAACACGTATGCATCGCGCGCATCGACGATCTCGTGCGCGGCGTCAGGGATGTGCGCCGCGATCGTGGCGATTTCTTGGCCGTCGATCAGCACGTCGGCATGATACGTGTCAGTCGCAGTTACGATCGTTCCGCCGCGAATCAGCGTGCCCATTGTGCCGTCCGTTCTTTCCAGGATTGAGCGGGCAAGCCGGTATCGACTTCGAGCATGCTGATACACTCGTCCACCGGGCAAACCATCGCGCACAAGTTGCAGCCGACGCAGTGGTCCGCGTCCACAACCAGATGCGTGCTGCCGTCAGGCTGTCCGACACGATCGATGCACTGGTGCGCGGCGTCCTCGCAGGCAATGTAGCACTTGTTGCAGTGGATGCACGTGGCTTGATCGATCTCGGCAACCACCTTGTAGTTCAGATTGAGGTTTTCCCAGGTCGTGATGCGCTGCTGGGATTGGCCGATCAAATCGGCGGCTGCGGCGATGCCGCGTGCATCCAGATAGTTGTTCAGCCCGTCGATCATGTCTTCGATGATTCGAAATCCGTGATGCATTGCAGCGGTGCACACTTGCACGTTGGTGGCGCCGAGCAGTAGAAATTCGACCGCATCTTTCCATGTTTCGACGCCGCCGATTCCGGAGATCGGCAGCGCGGCTTCGGCGTCGCGAGCGCATTCGTTGACCATGTTCAGCGCGATCGGCTTGACCGCCGGACCGCAATACCCGCCGTGGCTACTTTTGCCGTCCACCTGCGGTACCGGCTTCCACGTTTCGAGGTCGACGCCGATCAGGCTGTTGATCGTGTTGATCATACTCAAGGCATGCGCGCCGCCGCGTTTCGCAGCGCGCGCCGGAAACCTGATGTCCGTGATGTTCGGCGTTAATTTGACGATCACCGGAACCCGCGAGACTTCGACGACCCACTGCGTGACTTGCGCGATCAAGTCGACGTGCTGCCCGACCGCCGCGCCCATGCCGCGTTCGCTCATCCCGTGCGGGCAGCCGAAATTTAGCTCGAACCCGTCGATCGCGACGTCTTGAACGCGCTTGACCAATTCGTGCCAAGCCGTTCGCTCGCAGACTTCCATCAGCGAGGCTACGATAGCTCGGTCCGGGAACGCCTTCTTGCATTGCGCAATCTCGGTGAGGTTTTCGTCGAGCGGGCGATCCGTAATGAGCTCGATGTTGTTCATTGCGATCATTTTGCGCTGTTTGTAGTTTAAACCGGCGAATCGCGAGGTGACGTTTACGATCGGCGTGCCGAGCGTCTTCCAGACGGCGCCGCCCCAACCGGCTTCAAACGCACGCATCACCTGATAACCGCTGTTGGTCGGCGGTGCCGAGGCCAGCCAGAAGGGATTCGGGCTCGTGATGCCTGCAAGATTCGATCGAAGATCAGCCACAGCGGGCTCCTTCACGCAAATACGCATCGACGCTGCGTGCGGCGATCTTCCCCTGTTCGGCGGCTTCGACGACCATCGCTTCGCGCGAGCCCTTTGCAAAGATGCAGTCGCCGGCCGCGAATACGCCCGGACGAGTCGTCCGCAACGCGGTGTCGACTTGCACCACGCCGCCGTCGTGCGCTACGCCGAGCCGTTCGAATGTGTCGAGCAGCCGGCTTTGACCGATCGCGGAGATCACGACGTCGGCTTCCACGATGAATTCACTTCCCGGGATCGGTTCAAAAGGCGCGCGAGTCTTGACGAACTCGACCGCGCGCACGCGGTTGTTCTCGCCGAGAATGCGAACCGGGGCGCAAAAGAAGCGAAACTCGACGCCTTCCATTTTTGCAAAGTCGTATTCGAACCGGTACGCGCTCATCTGGTCTTCGCCGCGCCGGTAGTACATCGTGACGCTTGTCTGCGCATGAGCGTGGGCAGCGAGTCGCCGGCTGCACGTCAGAGCGTCGATTGCCGTGTTCCCGGCGCCGATGACGACGACGTGCCGTCCAACGTCGCCGACGTCGGCTCCGCCTTTCACGCGTTCGATAAACTCGAGCGCATCCAACACGCCTTCGAGACCTTCGCCCGGAATGTCGAGCTTTGGAACCCGTCCCATACCGCATGCCAGAATCAGCGCGTCGAAATCGGCCAAGAGCGAGTCGAACGAAATGTCGACGCCAACACGCACGGCGGTTCGCACCTGCGCGCCGAGATCGACGACTTGCTGCGCTTCCCAGAGCGCCGTCTCGATATCGAGCCGGAACGGCACGATGCCGTAGGTGTTGAGGCCGCCAAGTTGCGAATGCGCCTCGAAAATCGTGACGTCGTGACCGAGCCGGCGAAGATCGCGTGCGGCGGAAAGGCCCGCCGGCCCGCCGCCGATAACGCCGACGGATTTTCCCGTCGGCAGACCGGGTTCGAAAAGGGCGATCCCGCGCTCGCGCACCCAGTCGACCGCGTAGCGCTGCAGATCGCCGATGCGAATCGGCGAGTCGTCCTTCTCGTACACGCACGCGCCTTCGCACAATTGCTCGGTCGGACACACGCGCGCGCAGCTCGCGCCCATCGCATTGGCATCCAAAATAACTCGAGCGCTGCCCTTAAGGTTGCCGGTCGTGATTTTACCGATAAACGAGGCGACGTCGATGTGCGTTGGGCACGCATTCGTGCAGGGCGCATCGTAGCAGTTGAGGCAGCGATTCGCTTCGAGTTGTACTTCAAACTCCGTGAGCGGCGGGTGAATCGACGGGCCTAACACGTTACTCGTGCGTGGGAAATCCCAAGTTCATGCCGGCATTTGACTCGTGCCAACGGCTGGTGACGGCTTTACCGCGCGTGTAGAACCGAAAACCATCCTCACCGTAGATGTGAAGATCGCCGAAGAGCGAGTTCTTCCAGCCGCCGAAACTATAGTATCCGACCGGCACCGGAATCGGCACGTTGATGCCGACCATGCCAACCTCGACTTCGTTTTGAAATTGACGCGCCGCGGCACCGCTGCGTGTAAAAATGGAGGTGCCGTTCCCGTAAGGATTGCGCGCCAGTATCGCCAGCGCGTCGTCGAGCGAATCAGCGCGAACGTTCACGAGAACGGGCCCGAAAATCTCGTCCGTGTAAATCGACATCTCCGTCCCCACGCGGTCGAACAGCGTCGGCCCCATGAAAAATCCATTCTCATGACCGGCAACGCGAACGTTTCGTCCGTCGAGGAGCAGCTGCGCTCCGTCGCTTATGCCGGCCTCGACGTAGTTTGCGATCCGTTCCAGCGCAGCCGACGTGATGACCGGGCCCATGTCATTGCGGCGATCGCTGCCCGGCCCCACTTTCAGTTTGGCTGAACGCTCGCGCACTGCCGTCATGAGCGGGTCGGCCGCACTTCCGACCGAAATGCACGCCGAAATCGCCATGCAGCGTTGGCCGGCCGAGCCGTACGCCGCCGAGACGAGCGCGTCGGCGGCCGCGTCGATGTCGGCATCGGGCATCACGACCATGTGGTTTTTCGCTCCGCCTAACGCCTGCACGCGCTTGCCGGCAGCAGCCGCCGTTTTATAGACGTATCGCGCGATCGGAGTCGAGC
>JALYTZ010000239.1 GCA_030854025.1 Vulcanimicrobiota bacterium | reverse complement strand
ATCCGCGGTTTTTCGGAGTACAGAGGTTGGTCGTGTCAGCACAGGCAGAAGTTCGCTCCACTTGGCGAATTCGTTTTTCCGGCACCGGTCCGCTGCTTGCAGCCGGCTGGGGACCGCTTATCGCCGTCCTTCTCGCCGGACTAACGGTGGGGTTTTTTGCCTGGTTCGGCGTGCTGGTGCCCTTGCATAACGCGGCATATTCGCAAGCGGGCCTGCCGCTCTGCGTGGTCCTGGGAGCGGCACTCATTCTCTGGGCGTGGGTCGCGTATGCCCGTTATTTCGCGGGGCGTACCGGCATAAAACTCGATCGCTCGATGCAGTACGACGCGCTCACGTGGGTGCCGTTTCTCCTGCTGTGGTTCTCCTTCGTTCTGCCGCTTACGGTTACACGCGGGTCCGAGCTTGCCGTCATTTGCGCGGCGTTGTTCGTTCTAGGAAAAGTTTTAATCGCCGCCCGTTTCAATGAAACCGTACGCGACGTCCTGATTGATTTCGCGGTGTCGCGCTTTGCCATTATCGTCATCGCGGAACTTGCCGCAGCGACGATCGGCCAGCGCGCCGGCACTCACGTCGAAGAATCCCGCAGTCTGCTGCTCAACGTTTGGAGCCGCTGGGACGCCGTGCATTACCTCGCCATCGCACACAACGGCTACCACGGGACGGATATGGCGTTCTTTCCGCTGTATCCATATCTCATTCGGCTGCTCGGCAACCCGGTCGGAAATTACCTGATCGCCGGCCTGATCATTTCGACGACGGCCTTTTTTTTCGGTCTGCTCTTCCTCTATAAGCTCGTCGAACACGAATTCGATCGAACCGTCGCGCGCCGCGCGATCTTTTACGTCTCGATTTTTCCAACGGCCGTATTCTTTTCGGCCGTCTATACTGAAGCGCTGTTTTTCATGCTCACCGTGGCATCGTTCTACTACATGCGCGAGCACAAGTGGTTCTTGGCCGGCCTGATCGGTCTGTTTGCCGCCATGACGCGAGTGGAAGGCGTGCTGCTGGTCGTACCGTACGCGATCGAGTGGTTCACGGCCAACCGCAGCGATCTGCTCGGCGGACTTCGCCGCGCCTGGCCGGTGCTGCTCATCCCGCTCGGACTTGCGCTCTACATGGGCTACTTGTGGATTCTTAACGGCGATCCGCTCACGTTTTCGCACGTGCAGTCGCACTGGGACCGGCATCTGGCCGCGCCGTGGACTTCGGTCATCACGACGTTCCATAAGCTCAGCCACGCGACCAATGCACTGACCGTCGCGCAGCAGCTTCTGGAGCTGTTCTTCACCGCCGTCATGATCGGCGTGCTGCTCGGTGGATGGCGTCAAGTAAAAGCGTCGTACGTCGCCTACATGGCGCTCTCGATTCTCGTCCCAATGTCCACCTCGAGCCTCATGAGCATGCCGCGTTTCGCGCTCGTGCTTTTTCCAATGTTCGTCATCTTCGCGCTATGGGGAAAACGCGCGCCGGTCAACAACGCGCTGGTCGCGTTTTCGCTCCCGCTGCTCGGCCTCTTTACGGTCCTTTTCGCAGATTGGTATTGGGTTGCATAACTCGATCGGCCATTTGGCCAAGCGTCGTGGTGTTCGTCAATTCGTTAAGTTCGGGATCGTCGGCGCTTCGGGACTGATCGTCAATGCCGTCATCGCTCACGTGCTCCACGATCGAACGCGCCTGAGCGACTTTGCCGATT
Organism: Vulcanimicrobiota bacterium; assembly: GCA_030854025.1. Lineage (GTDB taxonomy): Bacteria > Vulcanimicrobiota > Vulcanimicrobiia > Vulcanimicrobiales > Vulcanimicrobiaceae > JALYTZ01. The sequence continues at coordinate 1,069 of JALYTZ010000239.1, read as the reverse complement.
TTGCGATCGGCTTCATGGCGGGCGGCGTTTCGAATTATTTCCTCAATCGGATCTGGACGTTCCGCTCCGAACGCAACGCGCTCATCGAAGGCGGGCAGTTTCTAACCGTGTCGCTCATCGCCCTGGCGCTCGGCAAAGCGATCTTTTGGGCAGCCGCTCGCGCAAACTTCGATCACTTCACGACGATTTGGTTTCTCGCGACCGTCGGCGGGATCTTCATCAACTTCTTTCTGAATAAATATTGGACGTTCAAGCACGTAAGATAACGGTCGGCGCATTCTCGATTTCCGCGCCGGCGCTATTTTGGCTCGCGCTGGGAGCGATTCTGCTTCTGGCGCTGGTTCTGCGGCTCAAGGGAATACACGACCCGATTCTCGATCATCCCGGCTGGCGGCAAGGCGATACCGCGTCGATCGCGCGCAACTTCGCGCAGCTGCAACTCAACCCGCTCTATCCGCAGACCAACTACAACGGGCCGCCGCCCAATTACGTCGAGCTGGAACTGCAGATCGTGCCGTTCATCGCGGCGCTTCTCTACAAGGTCGCGGGAGTGCACGAAATCTTCGGGCGGCTCATTACGCTTGTTTTTTCGCTCGGAACCGTAGCCGTGCTCGCGCTTTTCGGACGATGGTTGTTCGGCAGTGCATTGGCGGGACTGCTCGCGGCGCTGCTCTTTGCGATCATGCCCGGAAGCGTGTACTACGGGCGCACGTTCACGCCGGATGCCGCAATGGTGTTCTTCCTGACCGCAGCGCTCTACGCAATCGCGCGCATGCTCGTCGACGACGAGATCGTGACGGCGCGTGTTGCGGCTCGTGCCACGGCGCTGCTCGCACTTGCGTATCTGGCAAAACCCGTTGCGGTGACGGCCCTGGTTCCAATTGGTGCCCTGATCGCCGGCAGATTATCGAAAGCGCGTACGATGCCGTGGGCAGCGCTTTCGGTTTTGATTGTCGTGCCGCTGGTCATTCTGCTGGCGTACGATCGAGCGGTATCGTCGCATGCCGAGTGGCATTGGGCGAGCGGCATCACCACGTTACACGTGCTGCCGGCGCTCAAAGGCGCATTG
>JALYTZ010000237.1 GCA_030854025.1 Vulcanimicrobiota bacterium | reverse complement strand
GCCGTACACGACGCTCTTTTGCGATTTGGCGAATAGGAAAGCATTGTGTACGACACCGCTACCTTCGCGCGGGTCGTCGCCGCACGCGGCGCGATAGGCTCCCCAAGGCGTCTCAGTTAAGAAAAATCCCACTCCGGTCCAGGTATTCACGCCGATGCATCCGTATTCGAGATCGGCGATCGCGCGATCGATTTGTGCGCGTCGCCGTCGGTGTGTGCGCGGGTGAACGATGAGATTGGCGCCGAGTCGGCCGTGCAGCCGTTCGTTCGCGAAAATCACCGAATCGTGCAGAAACGTTGCGGGATCACCCGGCAGTTCCACGTATGCGAGAACGCTGCAAAACGCTTCGGTCGTAAATGCCGGTTCGTGCGGATTCGAAACGTCGGCGCGCACGAGCGCGCGCGGTACTGAACCTTCTGCGACCGGGTCGAACGTGACGGTATCGTCGCGTTCCCCGGCGACCGTTGCAAAGCGCTGCGCTGTGCCTGGATAGTATGCGTCGCGCGGCGGCGTTCGGTCGAAGACGTCGCCGAGGGCCCCCAACAGGCGCGGCGTACCCGGCCACGCTTTCGAAAGGACGAGAACTTGCGAGGCCACGCAATTATACCCATTGTTGTGCATTTTCTGGGTCGCAATTGATTCCGCTGCGATACGATAATCGCGCTCGCTCCACCGTCCCGGCACGACGATCGTGGGGCTGACGTTGCCTAATTCGCTCGAAACGGGCTTGGGCACAGGCAGAGCAGCGACGATTGCTTCGTACGTTTGCGTACTCCCGGTAACGTGGATGCGCTCGACCAGGTCGTGCGCGCAAAGGTACCGTCCGACGTCGGCTCCGCCGTGCGCAAAGCGCAGATACCCTGCGGTCACGAATGGTTCGAATACCCGTTCCAAAACCGGCCCGAGATACGCATTCACGGGATTCAATTTCAGCATGCACGCACTGCCTTCGGCAACGAGCATGTACAAAACGTCGAGTGCAGGGATGCTGCTCACGTTTCCGGCGCCGAGAACGAGCGTGACGCAACCCTGCGGCAGGTCGTCGCGATAGAAGGCAGCCGTCGTCGATGCGAGGTCCGCAGCGGCGACCTGCGGCTGCATCCAAACCTCTGCGCGAACGCCTGGAAGCAGAAAGCGGTCATAGCCGGTGCGCGGAAAAACATCAGCGACGATCTGTCCGCTCTCAGGGCGAACGCGCGAAGCGCGTAGGCCCGTCGTACCGTCGCGCCCGATGGAACGTAAACAGCGAATGTAGCGGTTGAGCGCGTAGAGCACGGCCCACGGCCCGGCGATCCACTCTTCGCCTGCGACGGCGGAGCGTTCGTCCAGCCCTTTTGCCCGGGCGCAGACCGCGGCCCACTCGGCAGCCCGTTCGCCGACGGCCGATCGCACGGCGAGCAGGTAGTCGATCTTGGTACCGACAGGCAGCCGAGCCCATGATTGCTTGCGCATTTTCAGAAGCGCTAAGTTCGCGTCGAGTGATTCCACCGGAAAATCCGAGTTCGCGCCGCTCCGGCGGCCGCCCCGTTCAAAGTCGAAAGGCGTTTGCCTCCGGCCCCGTCGGGTAAAACGTGTTTTTAAGGGGGGCAACGCAATGAGCCGGTTTCCAGCTGAGGTTACGATTACGACGGTCGACGGTACGCGAATTACCGAATGTTTTAACCAAGCGGAGATGGCTCGTTTTACGCGCGAGCGGATGCTGGCCCGCGTTCAGCGCGGCGAAGTCGTGTGCGTGTTCGACGACGAGGAACATCAAATTCCCGCCGAACGCGTAGCTTCCGTCGAAGTGTACGAAGGCGTCGAGTTCACGCGGGGCTCCTATGCGCCGGACCTGCGCGCTTAGGGGAACCTTTACGCGATGAGATCGCGCTCCACCATGATGGAGCGGGGATCGATGAGGTGCTTGTTGAGTCCCAGTTTTTCCGCGGGGACTCCGAGCGCAAGCGCCACGAGTTGCGGAAGATGGAACGTCGGCAGATCGGTCCGGCCCCAGCGCGCGGCGGAATCCTGCTGATAGCCGTCCAGCGCGAGATGGCAGAGCGGGCAGGGCGTAATCACGGCTTCGGCGCCGTGGTCTTTGGCCATCCGCATATTCTGCCCGACCATCGAGGTTGCGACCCCGTCTTTTTCGAGCTGAATGTGGAAACCGCAGCAGCGCGTTTTGCCGGCGTAGTCGATCGGCTCTCCGCCGATTGCCGAAATGAGATCTTCTAGCGAGTGCGGATTACGCGCCGACTCCCAGCCGTTCACTTTTTCCGGACGGATAATGTGACACCCGTAAAAGGGCGCAACTTTTAATCCGTTGAGCGGACGGACGACCATTCCGCGGAGCGTGTCCAGGCCGATATCGTCGATCAGCATCCAGAGCAGATGACGTACGCTGACCGTGCCGGCGTACTTCGCGCCGAACTTCCCGAGGATACCGTTGGCCTGCAGCATGCGCTCCTCGCTTTCCAGCAATTCTTTGTTGGCGGCGCGCATGTGGCCGGTGCAGGTCGAGCAGATCGTTATGACGTCGTCGAGGCCGAGCGCTTCGGCTTGTGCGTACGTGCGCGCGTTGAGCACGCGAGCCACGTCGCGGTTCGTATCGTTGACCACCGAAGCTCCGCAACACGACGCCGCGGTCAGTTCGATCAGCTCTATGCCCAGCTTGTCGGCTAAGAGCATTGTCGAGTTTAACAGTTCTTTGCACGACTCTTTGGCGACGCAGCCTGGGAAAAAACCATACCGGCGGGTTTCGGAACTGCGCGTGTGAATGTGAGCGTCGCGCGGGCGATCTTCCGGCAAGAGTGCGGTAGACATTAGCTTACGGGAACCTCCAGCGCTTCGAATATGGTTCGAACTTCGTCGACCTTGGGAATCGGTTTAAGAAACGGCGGGGGCAGCTTCCCTTTCGAGGCCATCCGCAGCCCGAGAGGCGCGACCTTCAACAGACCGATGATGTTGAAGCGGCCGATCGTTCCCTGGATGAGTTCGGTTTCGGCGAGCATGCCGGTCTGCTTGATCGTCTTGTTCGTAGTGAGCGCGTGACGCGGGCCGCGATGGTCCATCATGACGCGATCCTGGACGGCCGCCCGTTTCACGTCGACGATGCGATCGTGCGGATCGACATGCTTTGGGCAGTACGAGCATGCGTAGCAGTGCGCGCAGAGCCACAAATAGTCTTCGCTGATTTGCGCGATTCGCTCTTCGCGCTTTCCGTCGCGAACGTCTTCGATGAAACGATAGGCATACGCGATCGCCGCAGGTCCCGCGAACGAGGGGTCGACGCTAACAACCGGGCACAGCGCGTAACACGTCGCGCACATAACGCAGTTCGCGACGTCGACGAGCTTGCGCATGTCCTCGGG
>JALYTZ010000223.1 GCA_030854025.1 Vulcanimicrobiota bacterium | reverse complement strand
CGCGCCGGCTGGTGGGAATCGTGCGTCCGACGTAATCGCCCTGAATCGGCAGCTCGCGCAATCCGCGATCGACGAGCACGCACAGCCGCACTGCCGCCGGCCGTCCGAAATCGGTCACGGCGTCGAGTGCCGAACGGACCGTGCGCCCGGTATAGAGCACGTCGTCGATGATGACGACCACCTTGCCGCTCACATCGTCCGGCAGCGTTGAGTCCGGCAACTGCCGGGAGACGTCGTCGTCGCGATAGAGATTGATGTTTAGAAAACCGAGCGGCGGCTTCTTTCCGCTGATCAGTTCGATCTGTGCGCCGATTCGCTGTGCCAGCGCTTCGCCGCCGCGACGGATACCGAGCAGATATACTTGTGCGTGCGCATCTTCAGGTTCCAAAATCTGATGGGCCAGGCGCGCAATCGTGCGTTCGATTTCGTCCGAACCGATGAGAATGCGCTTCTTCGGCGTCACCGAGGCAGTCATTCGTTTGCTCCCATGGCGTGCAAGGCTTCCCGAACGCGGGCCAAATCGCTACGATAACTTTCGAGCTTCTCCCGCTCTTTCGCCACGACGTCGCCCTTGGCATTGGCGACGAATTTTTGGTTGGCAAGTTTTTTCTCGCCGCGCTCGACCTCCGCCGCGAGCCGCTCGGCATCCCGGCGGTACCGATCGCGCATGAACGCGTCGCTCACCTTGGGGCGGCACATCCGCAGAAGATCGCGCACGGAAAGGCCGTTCGTTTGCGCGGCGATTCGATTGGGGTTGATATTCGCAAGCGCGGCGAATGCTGTCACCACGTCGTCGGGGAGCACATCGGGCACGTCACAATCCATCCTCGCGCGCGGATCGAAGCCGAGTTCGCTGCGCATGTTGCGGACGGTGCCGACGGCTTCCAGAATCGCTTCAAAGCGTTCGGCCGCAACGCGATCGACCGGAATTTCTTCGGGATCGGGCCACGACGCGGTCGTGATCGACTGACCGTCATGCGGCAGCGCCAGCCAGACCTCTTCGGTGATGAATGGTTCGATCGGGTGCAGCAGCCGAACGGCATTGTTTAGAACGAACGAGAGCACTGCGGCGCGCGTCGCCTTTGCATCCTCGGTCTTGGTCGCTTCCAAATACCAGTCGCAGAACTCGTACCAAATAAACTTCCACACGGTATCGGCCGCCGAACCGAAATCGTAGCGGTCGAAATTCGCGCTCGTGGCGTTAACGGCATCGTACAGCCGCGTGAGAATCCACGCATCGGCAGGCGTCAGCGCGGCTGCCGGCGGCAGCGTGCGCGCGCGCGGCAGCCCTTCGGGCAACGAAAGAACGTATCGCGTGGCGTTCCAGATTTTGTTGTTGAAGTTTCGAGCTTCTTCGCAGCGCGACTCCTGGAAGCGAACTTCCTGACCTTCCAGGCGCAGCTGCCGCATCATCCCCATGCGGAATGCATCGGCGCCGAATTTATCGACCAGCGCCAGCGGGTCGATCGCATTGCCGAGCGACTTGCTCATCTTGCGACCCTGCGCATCGAATACGAGCGGCGCAACGAATACGTCCGGGAATGGAACGCTGCCCATGAACTTCAGTCCGAGCATCGTCATGCGCGCAACCCAGAGAAAGATAATCTCCCACCCGGTCACGAGCACCTGCGAAGGATACCAGGCTTCGAGTTCGGGCGTGCGCTCCGGCCAACCGAGAATGGAAAACGGCCAGAGCGCGCTGCTGAACCACGTATCGAGCGTATCCGGATCGCGCCGCAGTTCGACGTTCTCGCCGAAGCGCGAACGCGCGATGTCGCGCGCCTCTTCTTCGGTTTCGGCTACGACGATTTCGCCGTCGGCAGTGTACCAGACGGGAAGCTGATGCCCCCACCACACCTGACGCGAAATATTCCAATCGCGAATGTTTTCCAGCCACTGTTCGTACGTGCGGCCGTAGCGTTCGGGTACGAAGCGGATGCGGCCGTCGTAATAGGCTTTCAGCGCAGGTTCGGCCAGCGGTTTCATGGTGACGAACCACTGCTCGGATAGCAGCGGCTCGATCACTTCGCCGGTGCGTTCGCTCACCGATACTGCTTGCCGGTACGCCTGCTGTTCGACGAGCGTTCCCTGCGCGCGCAGATCGTCGACGATCGCTTGACGCGCGTCGAACCGATCCATTCCAGCGTACCGACCGACTGGGACGTCGTCGCCGGTAATGCGCGCGTCGAGGTCCAACACCGACGGCATCGGCAGGTTGTGACGCTGTCCGATTGCGTAGTCGGTTGCATCGTGCGCGGGCGTAACTTTGACCGCGCCGGTGCCGAAGTCCATTTCAACCGCCGCGTCCGCGACGATCGGAATTTCCCGTTCCAACAGCGGCGGAACGAGCACCGTCTTCCCGACCAACCCCGCATACCGCGCATCATCCGGATGCACCGCGATAGCCACATCCCCCAACATCGTCTCCGGCCTCGTAGTAGCCACTTCAATATACTCACGCTCACCTTGAGCCACACCCCTGTCATCCTGAGCTTGTCGAAGGGCATCCTCACCTTGTCGAAGGGCGAGCGGGTATCGCACCCTCCACAAAAACGCATCCCGTTCGATGTGGTCGACTTCCGCGTCCGAAACGGTCGTGCGCGCTTTCGGATCCCAGTTGATGAGCCGCTTTCCGCGATACACCAACCCCTCGCGGTACATTTCCACGAACACCTTGCGAACCGCGCGCGAAAGCCCCTCGTCCATCGTGAAGCGTTCGCGACTCCAATCGGGACCAAACCCGAGCGCGCGAAACTGCTCGTCGATCGTTCCGCCGTATTCACGCGCCCAAGCCCACGCGCGCTCGATGTACGCTTCGCGCCCGAGCGATTCGCGCGTCAGTCCATCCTTCGCGAGTTCTTTAATGACGACGGCCTCGGTTGCGATCGCGGCGTGATCCAAACCCGGCAGCCAATCCGCGTTGTCGCCGAGCATCCGGTGATAGCGAACGAGCGCGTCCATCGGCGTGTACGTCGAGCCGTGGCCGAGGTGCGCGCGTCCGGTGACGTTAGGCGGCGGCATGCAGATAATGAAGGGCGGCCGCGCCGGGTCCGGCTCCTCGTGAAAGTATCCGGCAGCCTCCCACGTGCGGTAGAGGCGCGCTTCCACGGTTTTGGGGTCGTAGTTTTTTGGCAGTTCGGTTGCGGGTTGGGATGCGCTCACGGTCCGCCTGCGTTCAAGCATCGGTTCCGCGAAGCCTCGCGAGCGCTTCGTCCACGATCCGCCGCCGCAACACGGGGTCCAGCACGGCGTAGCGGCGCTCCCACACGTCCGCCGCGTTCGCGCCGGTGAACAGCGAGTCGCGTTCGATCGCTTCGAGTAGCGCTTCGCGGTCTGCGTTCAAGTCTAGTCCAAGGGCGCGCGCCGTTTTGAAGATCAAGCTGCCGACCAGCGGCGTCAGCGCGCTCACGGGATGTCGGCCGGCAGCGATTGTTCGAACGACACCGCCATTTCTTGCGGGCCGATATGATCGTGCGTTTTCGAAGTTACGCGCCATGCGACGAGGATCGATCCGAGCACGATCGCAGCCGCCAGATACCACGGGGCCGCCGGAAACACGATGCTGCCGCCGCCTTTGATGAAGTACGCGAAGATACCGGCGAAGAGCATCGGCGCGCCGATCATTGCCAAACTGCGCAACGAACCGAGTGCGCCTTGCAGCTCACCTTGCTCGTCCGGCCGCACGCGTTTGGTCATGTACACCTGCTCGGCCGACCCGGCGATGCCCCACAGTGAATTGATTGGAATCGCAATCCAAAACACCATTGCGCTCGCAGAACCGAACAATGCGAACCCCACGCCGCCGAAAAATAACCCCGCGATCAGCGCCTTTCGCGCGCCAAGTGCATCGACCGTCTTCTGCGAGAGCCCCGCGGTGACGATTGCCGACGAGATGCCGACGATTGCAAGCCCGAGCCCCAGCGTCGCCGTGTTCCAGCCGTAACGGTACTGTCCGTAGAGCACGTACACCGTGGTGTAGACTTCGTGCGCGATATAGCCGAGCAGCGCGACGGTTGCAATTCCGAACAGTTCCGGATGCGAACGCAGCAAGCGCAGCGATCCGACCGGATTTGCGCGACGCCATTCGAAGCGCGCGCGCCGCGCTTCCGGCCGCAGCGATTCGGGCAGCACGAACAGGCCGTACAGAAAGTTTGCAACGCCGAAACCGGCGGCAACCCAAAACGGCAGGCGCGCGTCGAACCCGCCCAGCCAGCCGCCAAGCGCCGGACCAACGACGAATCCGATTCCGAACGCCGCGCCGATCATGCCGTATGCGCCGGCACGTTTTTCCACCGGCGTAACGTCGGCAACGTACGCGCTTGCCGTCGGAATGCTCGCCGCCATGACGCCGGAAAGAATTCGTCCGAAGTAGAGCCACGAAATTGCCGGCGCGAGCGCCATGATCGCGTAGTCGATTGCCGTGCCGATGTTCGACGCTAGAATAACGGGGCGGCGGCCGAACCGATCCGAGAGCACGCCCAAAATCGGCGCCGCAAAAAACTGGCCGACGGCCCACATGACCGACATCGCGCCGATCGCCAGCGACGCCGTCGCATCGCTCGCACCCGTAAACGATTTAACGAGGTTCGGCCAAACGGGAATGATGATGCCCAGCGCAAGCATGTCGAGCACCACCGTCACGAAAATAAACGACATCGCCGCGCCCCGCCGACCGAACATGCTCTCGATTTAAAGAAGCAAGCTGCGGCCCCTTCCAGGAAACATCCGAGCAACGATCATACTGTACCGTCGGGTCATGACCGATTGGCCGTCTGAAGGTGACATGTCGCAGCAAGTGCTCGCAGAATTAATCGCGCTCAAAGATTTCATGGCCGAACGATTCGACCGTGTGGACGATCGGCTCGACCGCGTGGAAGTCCGGCTCGATCGCATGGAAGTCCGGTTCACGAGCGTTGAAGGACGCGTCGCAGGGCTCGAGCGTGAGTTCACTGCATTCCGGACCGAACGCGGCAAGCGCCGCGGCTCACAAGGTTAGGGAACCTCTGCTTAGCCGATTTCGAAGAGGGCGGCCGCGCCCATTCCCCCGCCGATGCACATCGTTGTGACGACGTAGCGTACGCCGCGGCGTTTGCCTTCGATCAGGGCATGCATTACCATGCGCGCGCCGCTCATGCCGTAGGGATGGCCGATTGAAATTGCGCCGCCGTCGACGTTGAAGCGATCGTTCGGAATGCCCAGCGTATCTCGACAGTAGACGGTCTGCACGGCGAACGCTTCGTTTAATTCCCACAAGCCGATGTCGTCGATTGACAGATCGT
>JALYTZ010000206.1 GCA_030854025.1 Vulcanimicrobiota bacterium | reverse complement strand
ATGCGGGAGTAGAGCAGCCCCGACAGCATTCGGGGTTGGTCTGCTGCGGAGAAACGCGGCATGATAACAAAGTCTAATGCCAGGGTAGCTCAGCGGTAGAGCAGGGGACTCATAAGCCCTTGGTCGGGTGTTCAAATCACCCCCGAGTCACAAATGTAAAGTGGGCCGGTTCGCCAACTGGCGGCCGGCCCGATTATCAGAAGGTGCAGCAGCAATGTCAACGATCCCATGTGATTTCTGTCCCCATCCGGTCGATCGGGCACAGATGGAGGAGATCGAGATATCGCACTACGTGCCCGACAGTTCCGGCGACGATTTGGCGTACGCGCGGACGTATTTTTTCGGGCATCCCGACTGCGTTCGCAAATTTTACCGAGGACTCGTCGATCATAAGCTCGATTTATTCAAGCACATACCGACTGCGGGCAACTCGCCGGAAGCCCCGCGGTAGTATGGCGTTTGCGCCCGTAGCGTAGCTGGATAACGCGCGGCCCTCCGAAGGCTGAGACCGGGGGTTCGAATCCCTCCGGGCGCACATTTCTATTTTGAACGACGACCAGCGGTACATGCGACGCGCCATGCAACTCGCCGCGCACGCGCAAGCCTGCGGAGACGTGCCCATCGGTGCGGTTCTGGTTTGCGGCGATTTGGAGCTGGAAGCAAAAAACGAGAAAGAACTGCGGCCCGATGCGACGGCGCATGCGGAGCTGCTGTTGCTGCAGGAGGCGGCGCGCAGACTACGCGTCTGGCGTTTGCCCGCGGCGACGCTGTACGTTACGAAAGAGCCGTGCGTCATGTGCGCGGGCGCAATTGTCGCCGCGCGCGTTCGGCGCGTGGTGTACGGTTGTGCCGATCCCAAGGGCGGTGCGGCAGGAAGCGTGTTCGATCTGCTCGCGAATCCGGCGCTCAATCACCGTGTCGAGGTGACCGGCGGCGTGCTCGAAGATGAAACGGCCGCGCAACTGCAAGCGTTTTTTCGCGCTCGCAGATAAAAGGATTTCATCGGCCTTCGCGAATCAGCGGTCCTTTGTGTGGAGAGGTGGTCGAGCGGTTGAAGGCATCCGCCTCGAAAGCGGACAGACGTGATGAGCGTCTCGAGAGTTCGAATCTCTCCCTCTCCGCCACACACAAAAACAGCCCGGCCGCAAAGCCGGGCTGTTTTCATCCTGGTCCCTGACGGACCACTAGCTTTTTAGCAGCGCGTCAGCTCGACGCGGACAGGCGCGGATCGGGAGCCGACGTCGGAAATGTGAATTGATCGTACGTGACGTCGGCGATTACTTGGAACGTTAGGCCGAAGGAGTGTTCGGTTGCCGTAAACGCCCCGTGCGTGATGACCCAGTGGTTTTCGATCACCGCATAATCGAGCGCGATGATTTCGTCGCCGCTGACGGTGCGCATTTCGACGTGCGAAAACAAATGCGTTTGCGGGTCCTCCACGACCTCGCTCGGATAGAAGTTCGGTCCGTTTCGCGGCGTGGGCGTGATGAGAAGATGCAGCGCATCGGGTTTTGAATCGGGCGCATAACGCGCCGCCCAAATGCTGTTGTACGGCACCACGACGTTCACCGACGGGTCCGGCGCGGGAATCGCGTAGTACGCGACCGCGCCCCGCGTCAAGGTGATGTCCACGCGCTTGAGATTCGCGAAGTAGCTGAAATTGAACGTCGATATAGGATCGAAATAGGGGACGATTGGAAACGCCTGACCCGTGCGCTGGCCGCCGTTCGGCAGATCTTGCATGACGGCCGTATCGTCGGCAACGCGGACTTTGACCGAGCGGTTGATATCCTGCGTGCGGCCCAGTGACGGCGCGGAGACGTGCGTGCGCTCTCGATACGTTATGTAGGGCGGCTGACCGTTCTGATACGCGGTCGCCGTGCGGTTTGCAAGCAGCGCGAAGGCCACGTCGGGCAAGATCATAGGCGGCGCTTCTGCAAAAGGGGCCGCAGTACCGCCGAACAAACCTGCGCATCATGACCGTTATCGCTCCGTCGCAAGAAATTTCCGCGCACGTCGTCGAGCTGCGCCGCGCCATTCATCGTCATCCCGAACTCGGTTTCGAAGAAGTGCAGACGCAAGCCCTTGTGGAGCGCGAATTAGAAGCGCTCGGAATCGAGCATCGCCGGATTGCGCAAACCGGCGTGGTCGGCGTCATTCGCGGCGAGAAACCCGGACACGTCGTCGGCCTGCGCGCCGACATGGATGCGCTTCCGCTGACCGAGCGTTCGGGCGAGCCGTTCAGTTCGCAGATCGACGGAAAAATGCACGCCTGCGGGCACGACGCGCATACCGCGATGCTGCTCGGCGCGGCGCGCGTGCTGCAATCGGATCGTGCGAATCTCGCAGGCACGGTGGTGCTGCTCTTTCAGCCCGCCGAAGAAGGGCCGGGCGGCGCGGAGCCGATGATCGCGCAAGGCGCGCTCGACGATCCAAAAGTGGAAGCGGTCGCAATGCTGCACGTGGACCCGCGCTTGGAAACCGGTCAAATCGGTATTACGCCGGGACCGGTGAACGCGTCGGCCGACGAGTTTCACGTGCGCGTCGAAGGTCGGGGCGGACACGGCGCCTATCCGCACACCGCAGCTGATGCAATTCCAGCGACCGCCGCCATGATTCTAGCGTTGCAGAACATCGCAGCGCGCGAAACCGATCCGCTCAAGAGCGTCGTCGTCACGGTGGGAACGATCGTCGGAGGGTACCGGAATAACATCATCGCCGATGAAGTCAAACTCACCGGAACGTTTCGCGCGCACGATCCGGAAATACGCGACGGCCTCGAAGCACGTGCGCGTCGCATACTCGACGGGGTGGCATCGGCCTACGGCGTAAAGGCGCATTTGGACGTGCTCTACGGCTATCCGCCGGTCGTCAATGATGTCGGGCTGGCTGAAAAATTTTCACAGTTTATGAAATCGCACTCTACACTGCGCGTCGAGCGCCCGGCCCCGACGATGGGCGCCGAAGACTTCGCGTATTTCGCGCAGCGCGTTCCCGGCGTGCACGTTCGGCTGGGCATTCGCAGCGAGCGCGCCGGTTCGACCTTTCCCGGACATTCCGCGCAGTTTCGCATCGACGAGGATGCGTTGCCCGTCGGCGTGCAGTCGCTCGTCGCATTTGCGCGCGCGGTTGGTTCCGGAGAAGTGGGCCTCGACCGTTAGCCTGGTAGGAGTATTCACAAGGCGCGCGCCGCGGTGCTGCAGAACGCGCGTTCTATGACGACCACATTGGGAGTGCTGCCGAACAAGCGCGGCCAACGCTCGTTATCGGGTTCGTTGGATATTGAAACGAGTCCCGAATCTGCCTTTTCGTTGATTTGCGCGGTTGAAAAATGGCCGGTGTGGCTCTCGTTTCTGCGCAGCGCGGTATGTGCCGAGCCGTCGGTACCGATTGCGCTCGGAACCGAAGTCATCGTCCGTTCGATCATTCCGGGCGAAGCCGAGCAGCGATACGAAGTGGATCAGTACATCTCGAACCATCACCTCTCACTCGTGGGAGCTTTTTCGGTTCGCCGCCGAATCGATTTTCGCATCGAACGAAAAACCTCACGCGCCAAGGTCCACGTGCGGGTGGACTATCCGGCTTACCACGGATGGATCGGTACGCTGCACGATCGTCTGACGGCCGGACGCAAACTATCCGTTCTGCTCGACGACTCGCTTCAGCACTTCAAAGGGCTCGTGGAGTTCGAGAACCGCTCCGACGCGGTGCTGGCAGACTTCTAGCCTCGCTGGAGTGCCGGCAATCGTTGACTGTGTTTGTCGGCGGCGGGTATACTAGTTCGAACATGCCGCTGTACGATTATCAATGCCCGAAATGCCACAAAGTCACTGAAATTCGCCACGGATTCAACGACGTTCAAACGGACGCTTGCCCGTCTTGCGGTGGGGCGCTGACCCGAGTGTTCAATCCGGCGCCGATCCTTTTCAAGGGATCCGGATTTTACGTGACCGATTCGCGAAAAAGCTCCGAGGGTGCGAAACCATCCACCACCCCGAGCGATCCGGGTTCTTCTGCGCCCGCGGCGTCGGCGCCGACAACGACTCCGGCCGGCGGTTCGAAGGAATCAGCAGCCTAACCCAATGACGTTTGGCGGCTGGATTTTGCTGATTCTCTGCGTTCTTGGCGTCCTGCTTGCGGCCGGTTCGCTGGTTCCGGTCGCGCGCTCGGCGATGCGCCTTTTGCGTCATCTGAGTGCCATTGCGGGCGGCCCTGTGTTCAAGGACGTTGAACGGTTCGAGGAGCCGGCAAACCGCATCGCTCGCGTCGGCGGGGATGTCGGGCCGCTACTCGTCCGACTGCACACTGCAATCGCTTCGATTCGGGAATCCGCGCGTACGAGCGGTTTCGGCCGTATCGTCCAAACCGTGCGCGCGATCCGCGGCGACCTGCAATTCATTGCAGCCGACCTGCGGCGCGCGCTGCATTAAGGTTCCTTCGGTTTTTCGTCCCCGCTTTCGGGCGGTTCCCATTGCCAGCCCGGTTCGGGCATTTCCAATCCCGGCACGCCGAATATTTGCGGCTGCTCGGCCGGGACGGCGAACGGCGATCCAAATGGTGTCGCCGGCGGCGGAGTGGCTTCCGGGACTCGAGCGTGCGACACGTCCGGCGGTTTTGGCGCCCCGAGCGGAAGACCGGGGACAAACGCCGCCGCCGGTTCGTCGGGCGGGTCTACCGGCGGAAATTCATACCCGGCGCC
>JALYTZ010000189.1 GCA_030854025.1 Vulcanimicrobiota bacterium | reverse complement strand
AGAAAGTCCGTGAGATCTTCGGCCATTTTTTTCGTAAGCGTCGTGACGAGCACGCGCTCCCCACGCTGGACGCGCAGCCGAATCTCTTCCATCAAATCGTCGACTTGATTGCGGGTAGGACGCACCTCGACTTCGGGATCCACCAAGCCGGTAGGCCGAATGATCATTTCGACGACCTGGGTGCTGCGGCCGATTTCGTACGTGCTCGGCGTCGCCGAAACGTAGACGGCTTGATTGATGTGATCGTCGAATTCATCGAACGTCAGCGGCCGGTTATCCAGCGCGCTCGGCAGCCGGAAGCCGTGCTCGACCAGCGACTGCTTGCGGGATCGGTCGCCTGCGAACATGGCGTGCGTCTGCGGCATCGTGACGTGCGACTCGTCGACGAAGAGCAGCCAGTCTTTGGGCAGAAAATCGAGCAGGCACCAAGGCGTCGAACCCGGTTCGCGGCCGGTCAAATGCCGCGAATAGTTTTCGATGCCGTTGCAGTAGCCGACTTCCCGCAGCATCTCCAGATCGTACCGCGTCCGGCCCTCGATCCGCTGTGCTTCGATGAGTTTGCCGTTGTCTTTGAAATGCTTCAAGCGCTCTTCGAGTTCGGCCTCGATCGAGATGACGGCGCGCCGGAGCTTTTCGTCGGGCGTGATGAAGTGCTTGGCCGGAAAGATGAGCAGTTCGTCCTTCGATTCAACGTACTCGCCGGTTAGCAGGTTCACCACGTTGATCGCTTCGATCTGATCGCCGAAGAATTCGATCCGATGGACCAGTTCTTCATCGACGCTCACAAACTCCAGCGTGTCGCCGCGAACGCGAAACGTGCCGCGCACGAGATTCAGGTCGTTGCGCCGGTACTGCATGTCGACGAGTTTGCGCAAAAACGCGTCGCGGCTGCGCTCTTGACCGACGGCAATCCGCTCGGACATCTCCATGTAATCCGAAGGGGACCCCAAACCGTAGATGCACGAAACCGACGCGACGATCAGCGTGTCCGGGCGAGTCAGCAGCGACTGCGTGGCCGAGTGCCGCAGGCGTTCGATCTCGTCGTTGATCGAGCTGTCCTTTTCGATGTACGTGTCGGTATGCGCGATATACGCTTCGGGCTGATAGTAATCGAAGTACGAAACGAAATACTCTACTGCGTTGTTCGGAAAAAAATCCCGGAACTCCGAGGTGAGCTGCGCCGCCAGCGTTTTGTTGTGGCAGAGAACGAGCGTCGGTTTCTGCACCAGCTCGATCACACGCGCCATCGCCATCGTTTTGCCCGAGCCGGTCACGCCGAGCAGCGTCTGCGCGCGGTCTCCGCGCGCCACGCCTTCCGCCAACGCCGCCGTCGCCTTGGGCTGGTCGCCCGCGAGAGCATACGGGGCGAACAGTTCGAATTTCTGGGCCATACAGGTGCAAAGACTACTCGCACCGCGCACGCGGTTTCGCAGCGGGACCGTCCTGCGAGGAACGGAGCGAGGAGCGCGTGAAGTGCATCCGAGAGCCCGGCCCCTGGCCTTGGAGACGCACCGTTTGAGCCACAACCCATTGATTTTCAGCGGAAACTCGAATCCGCGACTCGCTGACGAGATCGCCAAGCGACTGAAGCTGCACGTCGGCAAGGCGCTGGTTACGAAGTTCAAAAATGAAGAGACGCGCGTTCAGATCGGGGAAAACGTGCGCGGCTCCGAAGTCTTCGTGGTCCAATCGATCTGCAAGTCGCCCAAAGGCGACGGCGTCAACGATGCGCTGATGGAATTACTGCTGATGATCGACGCGCTCAAGCGCGCGTCGGCGGCGCGCATAACGGCGGTCATCCCGTACTACGGATACGCCAAGCAAGACAAAAAAACAACCGGCCGCGAGCCGATCTCGGCGAAGGTCATCGCGAACGTCCTCAAAACGGCCGGCGCTAAGCGCATGGTTACGGTCGACCTGCACGCGGCGCAGATTCAGGGATTCTTCGACGGACCCGTGGACAACCTCACGGCCATGCCGGTTGCCTGCAATTACTTGAAGAAAGAGGGCCTTTTCGACGATAAGATCGTCGTCGTTTCGCCGGATGCCGGCGGCGTGCACCGCGCTGAAATTTTTGCAAAGCGCCTGGGAAGTTCGCTCGCGATCGTCTTCAAACGGCGCCCGGAACCGGACGTTTCCGAAGTAACCGATATCGTCGGCGATGTTTCGGGTAAGATCGCCGTGGTCGTTGATGATATGATATCGACCGGCGGAACGCTGGCGAAGGCCGCTGAGGCCATTCTCTCGCGCGGTGCGACAAAGGTCTACACGATCGCGACCCACGGCATCTTTGCCGGCGATGCGATTCGCGTCCTCAACGACTCTCCGATCGAGCGCGTAATCGTCACCGATACGATACCGTTCCCGAATGTTGACGAGCATCCGAAATTCGTCCAACTCTCGATCGCGCAGACGCTTGCCGATGCGATCAATCGAATTACCACCAATCGTTCGGTCTCGGAACTCTTCACCGGCGATGAAGATGGCGAAAAGAAAATGACTGATCTTCCGCGGACGGAACCCGAGCCCGTCGCGGTCATCTAGGAAAGAGACTCTCGTGGCACAACAGCTCAAACTCGAAGTCGAGCGGCGCGACCGTTCCGGCTCGTCCGACTCGCACGGCCTGCGTTCGAGGGGGAAAATACCCGGCGTCCTGTACGGACACGGCAGCAAGCCGGTAAACGTCGCATTCGACGCCCGCGAGTTCGGCGAATTGCTGCATCACGGCGGACGCACGTCACTGATCACGCTCGCGCTCGACGGAAAGTCAGACACGGCACTGGTTCGCGAAGTTCAGTTTCATCCGGTTTCGCGCAAGGTACTGCACGTCGATCTGCAACGCACGGCGGCGACCGAGCACGTTCACGCGAAGCTGCCGGTCGTCACGACCGGAGTGGCTAGCGGCGTTAAAGATTCCGGCGGCGTTATGGACGTGATCACGCACGAACTTGAAGTCGAAGGACCGGCGAACAAGCTGCCCGACGCGATCGAGATTGACGTCAGTGCGCTCGCCATTCACGAACACATCACTGCCGGAAACGTAGCGCTTCCCGCGGGCTTCAATATGATCACGGCGGCGGACCAGATCGTCGTCGCAATCGAGCCGTCTAAGACCGCTCAAGCGCTCGAAGAAGCCGCCCTCGAAGGCGCTCCGGCCCAAACCGAACCCGAAGTGGTCGGCGGTCCGCCCGAAGGCGAAGGGGCCGCAGGATAGCGTCGGACGAGATACGCCTGATCGTCGGATTGGGCAATCCGGGCAAAGAGTACGAGCGAACGCGCCACAACGTCGGATTCACGGTGATCGACGAGGTGGCGCGTCGCTTTGCGCTCGAGGGATGGCGCAAGAAGGACAACGCGCTGCAGATGTACGACTCGCGCCGAAAAATCGTCCTCGTCAAACCGCAGTCGTTCATGAATTTGAGCGGCGCTCCCGTTCGTCTGATCGCCTCGTGGTATCGTACGCCGCCCGAGAACGTGTTCGTTACGTACGACGACATGGATATTGCGTTCGGAAAACTGCGTTTGCGCGCCTTCGGCGGACACGGCGGCCACAACGGCATGCGTTCGCTCATCGCGACGCTCGGCGAACGGTTTCCACGGTTGCGCGTCGGCGTGGGGCGCCCGACGCGCGAGACGATCGATCACGTTCTGAGCCCGTTCGATGATTCCGAACGTACGCTGCTGCCGCGCGTCGTCGCAGGAGCAGCCGACGGCATCGAGCGCTACCTTGAAGCAGGCGTCGAAGCGGCGATGCAGTTCGTGAATACGTGGATGCCGGACGGTTCAGATGTCGCGGCGGGCAAAACTCCAGGCGCTCAAGGCAAAGACGACGACGATCCAGCCGAGCGTCCATAGCAGCATCGGCAGCGGCGGCGGAGCCGGAACGAAGAACGGCCCGTTAAAGCCTTGCGAACCGGTATTCTGCGCGACCGCAATCATCGCGACCGGCTCCAGCCGGTAAGCGGCGGACTGCCACATCGCATCGGTCGGCAGGATCAATTGGGAAATCGTGCCCGCATTGACGAGCGAATCATTGTGAACCGCGCGGCCGATGCTTCCGACGATTCCCGCGATCCATGCGATTCCGAAAAACACGACGGCAACGATGCTGCTGGCAATCGCCGAAAGACGCGTACTGAGCAGCAGTGCGAACGCGACCATAACAATTGCAAGCAGCCAAATAAACACGAGCGCCGCGGCGGGATGCGGGGGTGCGTATCCGGCAATGACATAGACGACCCCAAATTCGGCATACCCGGCGGCATACGCGTAGGCGCCGAGCAAAATCGTTACGCCGAGCGCCTTTCCCAGCAGTACCGACGAGCGCGAAATCGGCCGTACCAACACGGGCAGCAGCACCCCGGACTCGACATCATTCGCAAGGGCCGGTGCCGATAAGAACGTCGCCGCAACCGCGATGACGAAACAGAACATGTATGCGACGAGCAGAATCAGCACGGCACTGGTCGTGCGAAGTTCGAGCATGGTGATCGGTCCATGCCGCGTGTGCTCGTGCGCGAGCCGGTCGAACCCCCAGCCCGTCAGCAGAACCAGAACGGCCGTAGCGAGAATGGCGGCGAGCACGAAACGACGACGCACGAGTTCCCGAAGCGTTACGAGTGCGACGGCGATCACGCGACGTTGCCTTCGGTCATTGCGAGAAAGCGTTCTTCAAGCGTAGCGGCAAGCGGGCGGACTTCGTACACGCGCGCGTTTGCCGCGATCAATGCGCCGATAATGTCCGGAATGCGTTGTTCGTCGACTCCGTCGACGCGAACCGCGTCGCCATCGGTCGTAACGCTGCCGAATGCCGCCAAAATGGAGTTCAACGGCGTGCCGTCGCACGACGCGCGAACGCGGACCGCGTGGCCGGCGCCGACAATTGCGGCGATCGTTCCCTGCGCGACGACGTCTCCGCGGCGAACGATGGCGATGCGGTCGCAGACCAATTCAACTTCGCTGAGTAAATGCGAATTCAAAAACACCGTTGCCCCGCGCGCCTGTTCGCGGCGAAGGATCTCGCGCACGTCGTGACGGCCGATGGGGTCGAGCGCCGAGGTCGGCTCGTCCAAGAAAATCAGGTCGGGCTTTCCGAGCAGCGCGACCGCGATCCCGAGCCGCTGCTGCATGCCCTTCGAAAACGTTCCGACACGATCGGCTCCTCGAGCCGTCAGTCCGGTGAGCGCGAGCACGCGCGCGATTTCCGAACCCGTTTCGTTCGAGGCAAGCCGTGCCAGACGCGCATGAAAGGCGAGCACTTCGAGCGCGCTCAGCCAGTCCTGATAGCGAAACAACTCCGGCAAGTAGCCCAGCCGCAGCCGCGTCGCGCGATCGCCGAGCGGTCGGCCAAGCACGCTTCCGCGTCCGCCGGTCGGGCGCGTCAGGCCAACCAGCATTTTTACAGCCGTGGTTTTGCCGGCACCATTGGGACCGAGAAACCCGAAGATTTCTCCGCGGCCCACTTGAAGCGTCAAATCATTCAGCGCGGAAATCTTGCCATACCGTTTGGCAAGACCGTTCACGTCGAGTGCGGCGTTACTTGAGACCATTAGCGAACGCAGTCACTCGATCCATCGTGAACGGTCCGGCTATGGCGTAGATGATGCCGTTCTTCTGCCAAACGATGCCGGCGCCGATGCCGGTGTTATCGCCGATTGCGAGCGCGTCGGAACCGTCGACCGTGGCATGCTGTGCGAGCTGCTTGCCGATGATGATTGGAATCGGCACGGTGTGCGAGATGTCGCCGAGCGCTCTTAGCTGCTCGGCGAATTGCGGCGACACGCCCGGCATCGCAAGTAAATACGATTCGAGCGTCGCGAGCGAAGCGCCGGTCGACGTGACTCGCGGCGTCTGCGTTTGGGCAAACACGAGCTGCTCCATCTGCGCATCCCTTCGGCCGGAACGGCGCTCACCGTACGTTGCGACCAGCATGCCGCCGGTAGCGATTCGCACGGTCGTTCCGTTCAAATTCGCAGGCATCGGCGGAAGCGCTTTGTGATGGCGCGCGGCGTACGCACTCGCTTTCGGCTTGCTGAAAACGAACTCGAATCGGCCGGGCGTCGAAACCTCGTATGCCTGCGCGCTCGCAAGCGATGTCGGAACGCCGGTCAAGCGCCGCACCTTGAAATGCACGTGTTGCTCGGCTTTACCAAAGGTCGCGTAGCGCGTTTGGATCGGTTTTTCGATAGTCCGCTGCGTTCCGAGCTGACCGGCCTGCGGAAGCAGCCGGAAATTGCGAACGTCGGCGCGAGAAATCCGCAGCGGCGTAAACGTCTGCGGCTGGAAGATCGTCAAGAATCCGCTCGCGTAGCCGCCGAGCGGCGTGAACGCGAAGGCGAGAACCAGGGCCGCTGCAGCCGCAACCCCCGCCAATCCCGTCCACAATCGTTCCGGCCGCACCGTCGCGAGCGGTTCGTCAGCGAGCATGCCCGCGGCAAAGGCGGCGTCGCGGCGCACGTTTGCGGCGCGCGCGCGGCACGCCGGACACCACCGCGCATGGGTGAGGGAGTTTTGCGGGAACGCGCCGGGTTCGTCGATCATGCGGCGCAAGTCGCCGGGGCTAGGATGCTTCACGTTCGATCTCCTTTTTGAATGCTCGTTCGGCGCGCGACAGACGCGTGCCGACCTGCGCGACGCCGACGGACAGCGCGTCGGCGATTTCGCAATAACTCAGACCACCGTACCGCAGCGCGAGAATTTCAGCGTGACGCGGATCGATCCGCTGCATCGCCGAACGAACGCGCGCGTTCCGATCGCATCGGTCGAGAAGGGTCTGCGGATCGTCGCCTTCGCGGGCCGGGTCGTGCAACGGCCGCTCCAAACGAAACTGCGACTCCTCACGCCGGTTCCGGCGCCGCCGTTCGCGCAAGAGGTTGAGCGCAACGTGTACTGCCGCCGTACGCAACCATCCGACCGAGGCCTCTTGCGGCCGTCCGCGGCGGACGAACGATGCGAAGACTTCTTGCGCTACGTCCTCCGCGTCGGCGCGATCGCGCACGACGCGCCGCGCGATCGCCACGAGGCGCTGATATTCGAGAGCGTAGAGCGCCTCGAAACGTTCGGAAGCCCTGACAAACGTTGCGGACACGAATCGGCTCCTTTCGATGGTATTCTTTAGGCACCGCCGGAGCTGTTTTTGTGACACACCCGGTCAGGGGCAGGGGTTGGAGCGGTTCTGCAGCGCCGAAACGCGCTCCGCCGTCGGCGGAAACGCGTCGAAGTACCAAAGCGAAAACCGGTTTGGACAGACCGCGAGCAGATCTTGATCGGCTTGCCGGATACTCATCCGCACTCCGGCTTGAGGGTTGCCGCTAAGCGTTGCCGCATAACGATCCGCGCGAACCTCGAGCGAACGGGAGTAGGCGTTGTAAATCGGCAGTGCAACCACGTATACGCAGCCGAGCAGCGCACCCACCAGCGCGAGCCGTGAAACCGGATCGTCGTCACGGCGAAAACCGACACGATCCGCAATGAAGACGGCGAGCGCCGCTCCGAAAACCAAAATCAATGCTTGCAGCAGCGTTCGGTGCAGCGGGTCACCGTTGCGCAGGTGTCCCAATTGGCGCGCGATCGCAAATCGCAATTCGGCCGCCGTCGCGCCGCCGACGAGCGTATCGGTGACGACGATTTGCGCCGACGGACCGATGCCGCTTACGTACGCGCTGCCGACGCGCGATCGGCTCGAAAGCAGCGCTTCCCGAATGCGCACGCCGTGCAGTCC
>JALYTZ010000181.1 GCA_030854025.1 Vulcanimicrobiota bacterium | reverse complement strand
GTCATGACCGGTGAAAATCTTTTCACCGCCGTTTCCGTCGCCAAAACGTGAGCGCCGAAGCACTGCAGCGCGACACCGCGCTGGTTTCGCAAACCGCAAGCGGGTCGATCGACGTAGCGGTCGTGCTCGGCAGCGGACTTTCGGATGCGATAGCCGCGAACGCCGCGTTCGCGCGCATCCCGTACGCGGCGTTGGAAGGCATTCCGGCAGCTACGCTGACCGGTCACGCCGGCGCTGCATTCGTCGGCACCCTCCATGAAAAGCGCGTCCTCGTTTTTGCGGGTCGCGTGCATCTGTATCAAGGCTTCAGCGCGCAACAAGTAACGTATAGCGTTGCGCTGGCAGCGCAGTGCGGCGCAAAAGCGCTCGTACTGACGAATGCAGCCGGCGGATTGAACCCGGCGTTCGCGCCCGGCGATCTCATGCTTATCGCGGACCACATCAACCTTACCGGCGCCAATCCGCTGACGGGAATGGAATTCGAAAATCCGTTTATCGATATGAGTCAGGCGTATTCTGCGCGCTTACGTTCGCTGGCGCGCGAACAGTCATCGAGCCCGCTGCAAGAAGGCGTATACGTCGGCCTAGCAGGCCCGAGCTACGAAACGCCTGCAGAAACGCGATTCCTGCGCGGCATCGGCGCCGACGCGGTGGGAATGTCTACCGTCCTCGAAACGATCGCCGCCCGCCGGCGCAATCTCGAAGTTCTCGGCATCAGCCTCATCACTAACGTTGCCGGCGCCCCCGAAACCACGCACGCCGAAGTAACCGCGATCGGCAAGGCCACCGCCGCCCGCCTAGCAACCCTTCTCGACCGCGTGATCGCCAAGCTGTAATCCAATCCCCTTGTCATCCTGAGCTTGTCGAAGGACGGCTTACTCCAGCTTGTAGCTGCCGCTTGTGTCTATTGTTACGCGACGCGTGCCGATGGTTATCGAGCGAACGGTGTGGTCCCAGAATCCGAGGACGCGGACGATGACCGGTTTGATTCGCGCGAGCAGAGCGCGCGTACGCTGCGATACGGAGAGCGCGTCCTTTACCCAAGGCGGATGCTCGCGCGGAAGCGGCGGCGTTTCGAGTTCGTCTTCCGGCAGAATAGGATAGATGTATCCGGCCGGCTGGACCGGTGCATAGAGCGAACCGCTCAGCGGATCGGCGTCAACGCGTTGCAGCATGAATCGTCCCGCGCAGCGTTCGCAGCGCAGCCAGGTGTAATTGCGAAGCGCGCTGCGGCGAGATCGCCATGCGCGTTCCGATTTGATGCAGCGAAAGCTCGCCGAAATAGTAGAGCGCGACCAGCGTGCGCTGGCGCGCCGGAAGCATTTGAAGCGCAGAGCGAATAGCTGCGCATTCGCTGCGTTCGCCAACGATGGCCGCGGGATCGCAGGTCCAATCGCCCGAGAGCGATTCGTCGACGGGGAGCGGAGCGTCAAGCGATACGGGCGTGTAACGGTAGGCATGCGCTTGCGCGCGACGCAGAGCCGGACGGCGCCGCTCCATTTCTCGCTGCGTCGGCAGACTGCCGGACTCGGATGCGAGCGCGTAGCGTTCGCGTTCGCCGTCGCGCACTTCGCGGCGCACGCGTTCCGAAACCGGGTCAAGCCGGCGCAATCCGTTCAGCATCGCGCCCGCGACGACGCGGCCGGCGTAATGTTCGAGCGTCGGGCCGCGCGAGGGATCGAACGAGTCGACCGCCCGAATTAGTCCGATGCTGCCTTCGCCGATCAAGTCGTCGAGGTCGGTGTGAGGTACAAGTCGCCGCACTCGACGCGCCACTTTCCGCACGAGAGGAAAGAGTTCTCGAATGCGCGCTTCACGTTCCGGCGTGCACTCAGTCATGATGCCGCTCCAACGCGTCCGCCACGAGAGCGCCGAATCCGCCCTCATCGTGCGACGCAACAGACTGCGCGAGCGCGGTAACGACGATGTCGCCGGCCGGACCGAACGCCTTCTGCATCGGCGCGAGCACGCGTTCGAGCAGCAGCCCTTCGAACTGTGAACCGGCTTGGCGTGCGACGCGGCTATCCACGGGTCAAATTGTCCGCGATGCGCATCATTTCATCGGCGGCCTGCACGCCCTTCGCGTTTGCTTCATAGGCTCGCTGCGCCGAGAGAATCTCCATCATCGCTTCGACGATCGACACGTTCGATTGTTCGAGCATGCCGAATTTTATTTTTGGACCACCGGAGGCACCGGCTTCGATGAGACGCGCTTTGCCCGACTGCGCCGTCTGTGCGAACAGCGCTCCGCCCAACGATGCGAGCCGCTCGGGCGCGGCAAACTCTGCCACTTTGATGGTGCCGGCACTCCGTTTGCCTTTGGATAGCTGTACGGTTACACTGCCGTTTTCGGCAACGTCGGCGGAAAGCGCGCTGTTTGGAATGCGCACGCCTTCGAGCCGCCAGCCTTGCGCGTTTCGCAACGTGCCGTCGGACGCGCGCGCGAATTCACCGTCGCGCGTGTACGCGCGATGCCCGCGCCCATCGGTCACTTCAAAAAAGCCGGGCCCGTCGATCGCCAAATCGAAGGGACCGCCGCTCTTCATCAGCTTGCCCTGTTCGAGTACCGCATGCACGCCGAGCGACTGCGTACCCAAGCCGATTTGTCCGGGAGCCGCGATTTCAGCAAAGGCCGCGCTGCCGCCCTTGAATCCGATGACGTTTGCGTTGGCGAGGTTGTTTGCGATAACGTCCAAGTTTTGCTGCTGCGCCGCCATGCCGGTCGCAGCCGCGAAAAGCGCTCGATTCATGTGATGCTGCTCCTTATTTTAGCCGCGCAAGTTCGTTGCTGGCTTTGTCGCGAGTCTGATCGATTGCGGAAAGCGTTTTTTGCGCGGTTTCGAACGAACGCTGCGCGGTCATGACGTCGATCATCTCGCCGATCGCGTCGACGTTCGAACTTTCCAAAAAGCCCGAACGCACCGACGCTCCCGGCGCTAAATGCGTGCCGGCGAACGTGCGGCCGGCGTCGTCGAGCAAGTGGCCGAAGCGATCGCGAACGAATGCCCCGTTACGCGAATGGCTGAGATGACCGGCGGCATCGCGCATGACGAAGTAGCCACCGCCGGCTATTGCAAAATCATCGGCACGGCCGGTGCGGCGAAGCGCGCCCTGCTCGAAATCGCGCACCGCGTCGATGCGGACGCCGGCAGCGGTCAGCGAACCGCGCGCCTGCGCCTTTCGAAAGCCGTCGCTCGAGCCGTTGGCCAGATTTTCCGTCGCGATGTCGAGCCGAGTCTTTGCCGCCGCCATCGCGCTCGCGGCCCATCCGATTCCATCCATGCGCGCATGATAGCGTCCATTTGTGAACGAACGTTGACCGAACGATGAGCAAACTCCGTATCGCGGCTTTCGTAGCCGCCACGATCGCGGTTGCCGGGTGCGCGCCGGCAACGTCGAGTTCGACCGATCGCGCTGCCGTGGCCGAGAACGCCGGCATCGGCTCGTTCAAGCAGACGTACTCGGGCGTCGTTACCGGCGCCGACGTCAAAGGCACAACCGCGCTCGTTTACGTCGACGTGAACGGCATGAATCAGATGGACGAACAGTCCGAGATCGACATGAAGAGCGCCATGCTCACCCAATGGAAGTCGCTCTGGCGCAAGAACCACCCCGGCCAACACGCAACCCTCACCCTAGAACTGCACGACTTCCGCGGCAATCTCGTCTACACCAAAAAAACCAAAGCATAACGCAACCACGTGATTCGCGCGCTTGGTCGCTTTAGAGTTTTGCGACGACCTTTTCGGTGAAGGCGGTCGTTGAAAGTTGAGGTTCTGCGTTGCGGGCGAGTTCGGGGGTGCGGGCGCCCGAGGCGAAGGCGGATTCTACGGCGCGTTCGATGCGCAGGGCGTTGGGTTCGTCGCTAAGTGAGTGGCGCAGCAGCATGGCGGCCGATAAAATCGCCGCCGTCGGATTGGCGATGCCTTTGCCGGCGATGTCTGGTGCGGTGCCGCTGATCGGTTCGTAGAGACCGAACTGACCCTCCGGCGAGCGACGCGTGCCCAAGCTCGCGCTGGGCAAATTGCCGATCGAGCCGGTGAGTATCGCCGCTTCGTCCGAAAGAATGTCGCCGAACATGTTTTCCGTGAGCATCACGTCGAATTCGCGCGGACGCCGTACGAGCTGCATGGCGGCGTTGTCCACGAGCAGATGCGCAAGCGTGATGTCCGGATACTCGACCGCGACACGTTCGACGACGCGGCGCCACAGGCGCGAGGTTTCCAAAATGTTCTGCTTGTCGATCGAAGTGACGTGTTTGCGGCGCTTGCGCGCCAGTTCGAATGCGACGCGCGCGATGCGTTCGACTTCGGGCGCGCGATAGATCATCGTGTCGACGGCTTCTTCCACGCCGTCTGCGCCGGTACGCTGCTCTTTGGGCTGACCGAAGTAAATGCCGCCCGTGAGTTCCCGAATCACGACCAAGTCGAGATTACGCACGAGTTCGGGAAGCAGGCTCGAAGCATGTTCTAGACCGGGAAACACTTTCACCGGGCGGATGTTTGCGTAGAGTTCGAAATCGCGGCGCAAAACGAACAGCGCGTACTCGGGCCGCTCCGCGAGCGGTTTACCGTCGTATTCGGGCAGCCCCACCGCGCCGAACAAGATCGCGGCACTTCGCTCGCAAAGTTCGCGCGCTTCGTCCGGAAGCGCGCAAGCACCGGCGCGCAGCGCTTGCGCCCCGATAACCGCTTCGACGCATTCAACATCGGGACGCACGACGTTCAGCACGCGTACGGCTGCGCGCGTGACTTCGGGCCCGATACCGTCACCGGGCAGAACGGCAATTGTTGGCAACGACGTCCCTTAGTAGACGGTAATGCGTTCGGGCTGCGGGGGCGTCACCTCGACGGGCACCGTGTCGTGCAGTACGGAGGCCGAGTCATCGGGCGGTGCTGGCGAGGGAACCGTCCGCTCGAGCATCGCCAGATGTGAAGTCAGGAGGCTGCGCAATTCGCTCTTCGCTTTTTCGGCAGCATCGTGCGCGCGCTGATGTTCGCGACGTGCGTCGGAGGCCGCGTCGGTGAACGTCGAGATTTCGCGTTCGGCCGCGATGCGCGCCTGTTCTTTTATCAGGTCCGCTTCCTTGTGCGCCGAAGCCTTCACCTCATCGGCGGTTCGCTGCGCGAGCACGAGCGTGTTCTGAAGCGATTCTTCCATCGCTTTGAAATGACTGATGCGCTCCTTGAGGTCGGCGATGTTCGCCTCAAGCACGGCTGCGTGCTGCGCGTCGTCTTCCAGCGTCTCGATCACGTCGTCCAAAAATTGATCGACTTCCGCGCGATCGTAGCCTTGCAGCGCCTTCTTGAAGGTTTTGTGCTGAATATCGATCGGGGTGATTTTCTGCATTGACTATCCTCTGTTCGACATGAAATCGAGCGTACCGTCGGACATCATCGTGTCGCGTAGTCCTTGCGCGTTGACCACGACGCCCGAAGGAACTACCAGATAAATCGCTTCGGCCAACTTCTGGATCTTGCCGTCGATCGTATACGCGACTCCCGACGTAAAATCCACGACCCGCTGCAGCAACGCGCGATCGGCATTTTGCAAGTTCACAATAACGACTTGACGGCCGCGCAGTGCGTCTGCAATTTCCGTGACGTCGCCGAACGAACGCGGCGAATAGACGCTTACCTCAGTGCCGCCGCGGCGCGGTGCGTTGCTCAATGGAACGACGGTGCGCGAAGCGCCGTGCTCTTCTTCAAAGTCTTCGTCTTCGTCGCTCATCGAGAAGAACGAGCCGATCTTGCTCAACACGCTCATAGGCTATCTCCCCAAAACTGTAGGTACTTCTCGCGGACCAAACAGTGCCGTACCGATGCGAATCATTGTCGAGCCGCAACGGACAGCCTCCCGCCAGTCGCCTGACATACCGATCGAGAGCGTATTTCCGCCTACACGCTCGAAGGTCTTTGCGGCTAGGGCAAACGCGCCGGCCAAAGCCGACGCACCGCCATCGACCGGCCCAATTGCCATAATCCCCTGGACGACCAAGCCGTCTTGAGCGCGCAGCGCCTCGGCCAGCCGTTCGGCCTCCATAGGAGCGCACCCGAAGCGCTCGGAGGGCGAGATGTTCACCTGCACCAGCACCGGAAGCGTTTTCCCCAGCGCACTCGCCGCTCGCGCAAGCGCCTGGCCGGCTTCGAGGCGGTCGACGCTCTGAACCAGATCGAACGTCTGCGCGACCGCTTTGGCCTTGTTCGTTTGCAGATGCCCGATGAAATGCGCGCGCGCACCGAGGTCGGCGTGGCCCTCTCGAACGAGGTCGAACTTCGCGCGCGCTTCCTGCACGTAGTTCTCGCCAACGTCGTGCAGGCCGGCGTTTATGGCGGCGCGCACGCTCTCGGCGGACTGCTTTTTGGTAACGGCGACGACGGTCACGTCGGCGGGCGAACGCCCCGCCTCGCGCGTGACTTCGGCCAGTTCGGCCAGCAATCGCTCGTAGCGCTCGCGCACGTCGAGCTGCATGGACGATGGTTTCCTTTTAGCGCGCCGGCCGGCCGCGCCGCGCGCACACAACGATGCCGACAATCCCGATGACGATCATCGGAATCGCGTAGAGCTGACCGCCGGTGATGCCGTGCCACGAGAAATCCGCCTGGCGCCATGATTCGGCAATCGTGCGCGTCACGCCGTACAACGCGAACCACGTCCACGCGACCACGCCATTCGCGGGCCGGCGTTTGTAGAGGATCAGCAGAATTGGCAGCGTGAGCAGATCCAAAATGCCTTCGTAGAGCTGTGACGGGTGGCGGAACGCGGTGCCCCAAACGTTCGGGTTGCCGGGCTGCATGCACCATGGATGGTCCGGCCGGCAAATGTCGCCCCACAACTCGTCGTTTATGAAGTTCACCATACGAGTGAGCGTGATTCCAATCGGCAGCAATACGACGATTTCGTCGCCGAGCACCGGGAACGTGAGGCCGGGATGTTTGCGCAGGAACAGCAGCGTCGCCACGATGACGCCGACGACACCGCCGTGAAAGGCCATGCCGCCGTTCCAAACCGCGATGAAATTCAACGGCGTTTGCGTGTAGTAAGAAAGGTCGTGCTTGCTGATGATGTCGTTGATGACGAAGAACGTGCGTCCGCCGACGAGCACGCCGACCAATGCGTAGACCAGGAAATCCTGGATTTGCTCCTTGGTCAATCCCAAGCGCAGGCGCCCCTGCGGCCGACTCATCCAGAGGTAGACGGCGATGAAGCCGACGAGGTAGGAAATGCCATACCAATGCACGCTGATCGGCCCTAAGCGAAACGCAATCGGATCGATATTCGGGTAGGTAAACCAGTGATGCACGGCTCGCAGTCCCTCAGGGGATACAGGCACGAACCCTCGGGCGGTCTAAATGAGCGGCGTGGCCACCGCGCACTTGACCGTCGGGATCGCATTCCTGGCGGGCCTCGTTTCCTTTGTCTCTCCGTGCGTCCTCCCGCTCGTTCCGGCGTACCTCTCGTTCCTCACGGGGACCAGCCTGGAAGAGCTGCAGGCGGAGTTGACGGCGCAGGCGCGCGTTCGCACGGTGCTGCACAGCCTGGCATTCATTCTCGGGTTCACGCTGATTTTTGTCGGCCTAGGCGTGACGGCCAGCGCCCTCGGGGGAGCGCTGCGCGCGAACCAGATTCTGATCGCGCGGATCGGGGGCATCATCGTCATCGTGCTCGGACTGCAGATGATGGGAATTTTCAAGCTGCGCTTTCTGATGATGGACAAGCGCTTTCATTCGCAGCCGAAGGAGCGTTCGTACTTTGCTTCGGTGCTGGTCGGCTTGGCCTTTGCAGCCGGCTGGTCGCCATGCGTCGGCCCGGTGCTCTCGCTCATTCTGGCGTTTGCGGCGGAGGCGCAGCACGTCGCGGACGGAGCGTGGCTGCTGTTCGTTTATTCGATGGGGCTTGCGCTGCCGTTCTTCGCAGTCGCACTCGCAATCGGCGTTGTGCTGCCGGCGCTCAACCGCATGAAACGTTATCTGCCCGCGATTGAATTCGGCGCGGGCGCCTTTCTGGTGCTCACCGGGTTGGTCATTTTCTCCAATTCATTTCTCCGCATAGCAGGATGGTTCTATCAATTTGTCCCGACGCCGAAACTCTGACGCCGCGCAGTTCTTGACGGTCGCGGCGATCGTCATCGCGGTCGACCAGCTCTCCAAACACGCAATCGTTTCACGTTTCATGCCCGGAGAAAGCCGCATCGTCATACCGCATCTGCTCAAATGGACGTACGAGCAGAACCAGCACGGCGCGTTCGGCTTTTTCGGTTCCTCGCCGGTGCTGCTGATCGCGATGGCGCTGGTGGTGCTGCTGATTTTCTGGATATCGTTCCGCGATGCCGCACGTACTTCGCGATTGATTCGCGTCGCGTTCGGTTTGATTTTGGGCGGCGCGATCGGCAACATCATCGACCGTCTGCACTTTCGATACGTCGTAGACTTCGTCGACTTCTACAAAATCTGGCCGAACATTTTCAACATCGCCGACTCGTGCATAACGATCGGCGTCGCACTGCTCATTCTGGCAAGTCTTGCAACACGACGTCGCGCCTGAGGACGCCGGCAAGCGCGCGGATCTGGTAATCGCGCACTTGACCGGATTCCCACGATCGCTGGTCGCCGAAGCGGTCAAACGCGGTGACGTTCGCGTGAACGGCGTTGCGGTGAAGGGCAGCTACCTGTTGAGCGAAGGCGAGTCGATCGCATTCGAACTTGTGGAACGGCCGGCGATTGCGGTCGAAGCCGAGGCGATCGATCTGACGATCGTCTACGAGGACGATGACGTGCTGGTGGTCGACAAACCGGCCGGAATGGTTTCGCATCCCGCGCACGGCGCGACCAGCGGAACGCTCGTAAACGCGCTGCTTGGCTACGTTCGCGAACTTCCGGGCGAAAAACTGCGCCCGGGGCTCGTTCACCGGCTCGACCGCGACACGTCCGGACTGCTCGTCGTCGCAAAAAACGATGCATCGCTCAGTGCTCTCGGCAAAGCGATGAAAGCGCGCCGCATCACGCGCGAATACCTGGGTTTGGTCGTCGGCGTCCCGCCGCATCCGAAGGGAACGCTCGACGGAAAGATCGGCCGCGATCCGAAGAACCGCCTCAAATATACGATCACCGCCGAAGGCAAGCCGTCGGTAACGCACTACGAAATGCGGACGCCGCTGTACAACGCATCCGAACTGCTGTTCCGCCTAGAAACCGGCCGGACGCATCAAATTCGCGTGCACATGGCGGCGCTCGGTTTTCCAATCGTGAACGATCCCGTCTACGGCAAAACCGATCCGCGTCTTCCGCTCGCCGGCCAAGCACTGCACGCATGGAAACTCGCCTTCACCCACCCGCGCACCGGCCAAGAACTCACCTTCGAAATCGATCCCCCCACCGAATACACCGCAACCCGCACGATGCTTTCAACCCGTCCTTCGACAAGCTCAGGATGACAATTTATACGCGCAGATTTGTCCATGCTCAGCCTGTCGAAGCGTGAGTGAGCGGAGCGTGTTTCAACTTGTTTGTAGGGACGGGGCGGCGCGGCGGGGGCGATTGGGGTTGGAACGGGGCGTGGTGGAAACGCCGGCATTTATGGCGGTGGGGACGGCGGCGAGCGTCAAGGGACTGACGCCGGCGGAATTGCGCGAAGCGCATTCGCAAATCATCCTCGCCAACACGTACCATCTGTGGCTGCGTCCCGGTAAAGAGCTGATCGTCGAAGCCGGCGGATTGAACGCATTCATGCAGTGGGACCGGCCCATTCTCACCGACAGCGGCGGCTTCCAAGTGTTCAGCCTCGAGTCGCGTCGAAAGGTCGACGACGACGGCGTTACCTTCCAGTCGCACATCGACGGCAGCACGCACCGCTTTACGCCCGAGAACGTCATTGCGTTCCAAGAAGCGATCGGCGTCGACGTCGCGATGGTGCTCGACGTCTGCGTGAAGCTGCCGGCGGACTCGCGGGCGATCGCGGAGTCGGTCCGGCGCACGACGCTTTGGGCGCTGCGGTCCAAAGCCGCCCGTTCCCGAGATCAGACGAAGGTTTTCGCGATCGTGCAAGGCGGCTTAGACGAACGCTTGCGTGCGCAGAGCGCGCAGTCGCTGACGGTGCTGGATTTCCCCGGATACGCGATTGGAGGCCTTTCGGTCGGCGAGACGCGCGAGGAACTGTATCGCGTCGCGCGTTTCTCGGCTTCGCTGCTGCCCGAGAACAAGCCGCGCTACCTCATGGGCGTCGGCACCGTGCGCGATCTTATCATGGCAGTGGACTGCGGCATCGACATGTTCGACTGCGTCTACCCGACGCGCTGCGGCCGAAATGCCCGCGCCATGACGCGCCGGCACGGCGAGTACAACATTCGCAACGCCGCCTACGCGCGCGATTTCTCACCGGTCGACCCCGACTGCGACTGTTCGGTCTGCTCGACGTTTACGCGAGCCTACCTCTCGCATCTGTTCCGCGCGAACGAAATGCTGGCCCCGAGGCTGCTCTCGTTTCACAATGTGTACGTGCTCAACGCGCTGATGCGCAATGCCCGCGCGTCGATTCAAGCAGGTACGTGGAGTGCGTTCCGCGATACCATCTTGCGGGAGACAGCCAAAACGTGATTCGACTGTTCGTTGCCGGCTATCCACGCGATGCTTCGCTTGAGGATTTGGTTGCGCTGTTCAAACAGTTCGGCGCCGACGAGAGCGCCGTTACGTTTCCACGCGATCGTCGAACCCGTCGCAAAAAAGGTTATGCATACGTGAACGTCGCCGACGACGGCATGGCCGACACCGCAATCGGCACCTTGAATGATTTTGAGATCGAAGGCAAACCGCTGACGGTCATTCGGGCGGCCGACCGCCCCGCAAAGCGTCCCCGCCGGCGATACTAGATCGGTGTACGCAACATGAATTCGTTCGATGGGCGGCGGCAGCGGCAGCGTTTCATCTTAGAGCGACGCAACGATCTGCGCGCACGGGCCGCATAGCTGCGGATGCGCGGGGTCGCTCCCGAGCGGCAAGTACTTCCAGCAGCGCGCGCACTTTTCGCCGTCGGATCGCGTCAACGTCAGCACCGGTTCTTCCTCATCGGACTGCTGCAAGTGCAACTGCGAGACGACCAGCGCCTCCCGTAAGCCGTCGCCCAGCGCTTCGAACTGGCCGAAAAGCGGCGAGGGCACGCGCAGCGCGGCCTGGGCTTCGAAGTCGCGAATTTCGCCGTTAGCGGCAACCTGCGCGCGCAATTCTTTCACGTGATCCCACAGTGCAAGCGCGCGCGAATCCTCGTGCTTCACGACCGCAAACGTAAGATCAAAAACGCTGGCGCGATCGCCGCGGAGCGCGGGCGGAACGGCTTGCCACGCTTCTTCGGCGGTGAACGAAAGCAACGGCGCCAGAACCACGAGTAACTGCTGAAGGATGAACCAAATGGCGCTTTGCGCGCTGCGCCTGCGCGCGGCACCGGGAGCGCTCGAATAGAGCCGATCCTTGAGCGCGTCCAAATAGAAACTCGACAGATCGTCGCCTTCGAAGCTCAGGATTTCCAAATAGGCGTCGTGCAGGTTGTAACTTTTGAGCATTGCGTAAACGCGGCGTGAAAATTGTTCGGTCACCTCGCACGCGAGAGCGTCCAGCGGCTCCATGCGATCGCGCGGCACCAAGTCGCTTGGCGCGATATCTTCAAGATTGCTGAGCATGAAGCGAACGCGATTGCGAAGGTTGCGATACACCCGGCTCACTTGGTCGATCACGTGCGCGCCGAATCGAACATCGTCGATGAATTCCACCGACGCGGCCCAAAGTCGCAGCACGTCGGCGCCCCACTTGTCCATCGCATCTTTGGCGTCGATCCCGGTGCCGAGCGACTTCGACATGGCGCGACCGTGCTCGTCGTTCACCCAGCCATTCTTGACGACGTGTTTATACGGCGCGCGATCCTTGATCGCCGTCGCGGTAATGAGCGAACTGCGGAACCAGCCCCGATACTGATCACCGCCTTCGAGCACGAGATCCGACGGCCACGGCAGCCCGTTTTTGCCGAGCACCGCCAAATGGGTCACGCCGGACTCGAACCAAATGTCGACGATATTCTTCTCTTTTTCGAACGCCGTATTGCCGCAGTTCGGGCACTTGAACCCGGGCGGCAGAAAGGACTCGACCGGATCGCGCCACCACGCATCCGCGGTTTCGGTGCGAAACCGCTGCGCGGCGAAGCGCGCGACGCCCCCATCGAGAATCGATTCGTTGCAGCGCGTGCAGATCACCGCCGGAATCGGGGTGCCCCACGTTCTCTGGCGCGAAATGCACCACTCCGGGTGATTCTCGAGCATTTGCACGATGCGATTGCGGCCCCAGTCGGGTGTGTATTCCACAACTTGCGCGTTGTCGATCGCGCGTTTGCGCAGCCGATTTTGGTCCATCGCGATGAACCACTGTGCGGTCGCGCGGAAGATGACCGGATTGTGGCAGCGCCAGCAGTGCGGGTAACTGTGCTCGTACTCGAATGCTTCCCACAGTGCACCGCTCGTGCGAAGATCTTCGACGATCGCGGGATTGGCTTTCCAGATGTGCATGCCCGCATACGGCCCGGCATCCGCCGTAAAAATTCCGCGAGCGTCGACCGGATTGAGAATCGGCAGGTTGTATCGCACGCCGGTTTCAAAGTCGTCCGCGCCGTGGCCGGGCGCCGTGTGCACCGCGCCGGTTCCGGTTTCCAAATCGACGTAGTCGGCCAGCACGATCGCCGAATCACGGTCCAGAAAAGGATGCCGCACGGCCAAGCCGCTGAGCGCGTCGCCTTCGACCGATGCCACTTCGTGCATATGCCCGAAGCGTTCGCCGAGTGCGCGCGCAGCTAACGCCTTCGCAACCACGATCGCTTCGTCGCCGTGTCTATACAACGCGTACTGCGCGCCGGGCTTGAGCGCGATCGCGACGTTCGCAGGCAACGTCCAGGGCGTCGTCGTCCAAATCAGGATGCTGAGCTTCGGCGGCGCGTCGTCGCTGCGCAGCCCAAACGCCCGCAGCATGGCCTCGCGCTGCGGCCCGTTAGCCGCCATGCGCACGTAGACCGACGGTGACGTTTTTTCTTTGTACTCGATTTCGGCTTCGGCAAGCGCCGTTTCGTCGTGGATGCACCACAGCGTCGAGCGCAAGCCCTTGTAGAGCTGATCCTTCTCGGCCAGATCGGCCAGCGCTTCGACGATCGTCGCTTCGAATTCCGGGTCGATCGTGCGATACGGGTGCGCGAACTCGCCGAATGTGCCCATGCGCATGCGCGTATCGCGCTGTACGTCGAGCCAGTGCAAGGCGCGCTCTTTGCACTGCGCGCGCAGTTCAATCGGATCGATTGCGTGAAAATCTTTGATCTTCAGATGCTTGAGCGTTTCGAGTTCGATCGGCAGCCCGTGCATGTCCCAGCCGGGCACGAACTTCGCCCATTTGCCGTCGAGCAGCGCGATTTTAACGAAGATGTCCTTGAGGACCATGTTTAGGAAATGGCCCATGTGCAGGTTGCCGTTTGCGTACGGCGGACCGTCGTGCAAGATCCATGGCGGGTTGGCGCGATTGCGTTCGAGCCGTTTTTCGTACGTGCGCTGCTCTTGCCACCACTGCACGCGCGCAGGCTCGCGCTTGGGCAAGTCGGCCTTCATCGGAAAGCTCGTGCTGGGAAGGTTCAGCGTGGCCCGGTAGTCGCGCGGCGTGGAGGAGTCGCTCATGGCTTTCGCCGCTGTTCGCCGAGCAAGTCGTCCAAGACCTCGAAGTTGCGCGCCGCCAGCATCCGCAATTCCGCGCCTCGCGAGAGCAAATGCGCCGAGAGTGCGTCGCGTTCGGACCAGAGCCGATCGACGAGCGCATCGGTAACGGCGGGCGCAGGTTTCACGGCTGCTCCTGGAACGAAAAGTGGATCGAGCGGGTACGCTAAGTCTTCGCTGAGAGCGGCGACTTTGGGATCGTACGGCATTGTAAGAAACGGCACGCCGTAGCGAGCGGCCAAAATCAGCGCGTGCAGACGCATACCGATGACGGCTTTCGAGCGGCGGATGATATTAGCCGCACGCGCGAGCGGTGCATCGGGCAGCAGCACCGGTGCGCTTTTGCACTTGCGGATGATTTGCGTGGATATTTCAGCGTCGGGTGCGCCGCCAAGGGGAAGAAACGCCACGCGCGCGCCGTGAACTGCGCTCAAACGATCGACCGCTCGGGCTACGACGTCGATGCCGTCTTTGAATCCCTGCGCTTTGCGAACGCTGACGACGACTAACGGATCGCTTTCGGGGCCGATGCCTTCGCGCGTCAGGTCGACGTCTTCTTCGGGCGCATCGTAGAGAAAGACCGGATCGGCGGTTCGGTCGACGGGCGTTCCGGGAAGCAGTCCCGAGAGCAGCGTTGCCGAGCGCGCATCGCGCACCGTCGCGCGGCTCACGCCTTTGCACCACTCGCGCACGAGCGTTTTTCCCCAAAAATCGAGCGGACCGATCGACTGCGCGAAAATCATCGTCTTGCGCGATGCGCGCACCGACGAGCGCAGCACGCCGGCATAGTACAGCAGGCTTTTGAGGCTGGTTGCATTCTGCAGCAAGCCGCCGCCGCCGGAAAGCACGACATCCGCGCGCGCGATTGCTTCGCGCACGGCGCCCAGGTCCATACGCGGCGTGGCTTTCACGCGCAGTTCGTGTGCGGTGGTTTCCGGCTGAGCCGACAGCACGTTGATCTCGGCGTACGGATAGCGCGTGCGCAATTGCGTCACGATCACTTCGAGCAGCGCATCGTCCCCCAGATTGCCGAAGCCGTAGTAACCGCTCAGCAAAAAACGCACCGCGTGTGGTTTGCTTCGCGCTTCCTCCTTCGACAAGCTCAGGACGACACTGGGGGCGAGGATGACACTGGGGCAGACGGCGATGGTGACGCAGGCGACGTGTCGGATGCGGGTTGGGTGAGGTGAGGTTGGATGGCGCGGTAGATGGCGATGAGGATGGCGCCGATGATGATGCCAATTACCAGGCCGTTGATCACGCGCAGAAGCGAGATCGCGATCGGTGTGTGGAGATGCGAGAATGTGTCGATGACGTCGCCGATTCCGACGCCGATGCC
>JALYTZ010000179.1 GCA_030854025.1 Vulcanimicrobiota bacterium | reverse complement strand
GTATCACGGTGGCGGCCAAGCGCACGCTCGTGGAACCCCGCTCTCCAAATGGTCGTTCAACGGTATATGAAAACGCGTTTCGTCGCCGTTCTCGCTGCAGCCCTGTTCCCGGCTGTCATGGCCGCGTCGGCACTGGCCGCCCCCGCGCAAGCCGTTCCGTCGCCGGCGCCGACCGCTGCTCCGTCAGTTCTGCCGTCGATTCCGCCGCAGGGAACGATCATCAACGACGTGATCAACGGAATCACCGGCGCCGTGAAGTCGGCGTATGGCTGGGACGGCAATCACGTTCTCGGCAAAGTAACCTATTTCCGGCGCTACGATATGGAAGTCGAACTTCAATTGAACAAGTTCCGCGACGTGCGTCTGCACCAGGGAACGATCATTTATCCGCGAGGCGCCACGATTCGAACGGGTCAGACCGTTGACGTGCGCGGCCGCGCCGATTCGAACGGCGTCATCGAAGCCGATCAAATCACGATCAAGAATGTGTAACCGGCATTAAAAAAACACGAGGCCGCGCACTCGCGCGGTCTCGTTGTTTTTTGCCTTGCGCCCCAGAAGCAGTCTCAGCTACCGTCTGCGGCGGATCGTATTCCGCGAATTTCTCCGCGTGTCGGCGACCGTTCTAAGGGCGCGACAAGCGGCATTATACCCACCAACGCCTCTCTTACACGCACGCGCCTAGCGGACGGCCGCCGTCTGCTCGATCAGTCCGGCCAGGCAGAGGGCAAGCGCCCAATTTGCCACATGAGCGCTCCAGCAGTACAAGCAGCTCATGCGCGTCACGAAAAGCAGGCTGTACGCCAGGGACGCCGAGATCGCCGCTGCGAAGATTGCGACCGCCTCGGTTGCATAGAGTAGTGCGGGCGTGCGCGAAGACCAGGCGACGGCAGCGACTGCGAGATAGTACGGAATGCCGATCAGCGCGTTGGGTGCGCCGCCGAACAGACGCGCCCGCTTGGTTTGCACCACACTCGGGCCGGTCAGTTCGCCGCGATCTGCCCGCTGCGACTTGCGCAGCATGAAAACGGAAGCGTACAAGCCGATGGCGCATAGTGCGGAAATGAGTAGGCGCAGAGCCACAAGACCGTCCTCCGCTAGTGTGGCTGCGCCGGTTTGACGTCGCTCGCCAAAAAGGTCTTGGGCGCCGCCATTCTCATCGCCTCGTTTGTTTTGGCCGCCCTCGTCATTCGATACCAGCCCCATCTCGAGCACGCGATTCGTTCGATCGGCGTGCTTGCGATTCCGATCGCAATCGTGATTTTCGGCGCCGTTGCCGCCGCGCCGTTTTCGGTAACTGATGCGCTGGCCGTCATGAACGGGGCGGTTTTCGGGCCGATCTGGGGTTCGGTCATCAACGCGGTGGGGCTGGTCTTGGCCGCGGTGCTCGGCTACTGGATCAATCGCCATGCATCGCATCTGCTCGATCTGGAAAGCGCGATCGCTCGATTGCCGCGTTGGGCGAAGCGTTTTCCGGTCGGCTCGCCCGCGTTTCTGCTGGCGGTGCGCATCGTTCCCGGATTCGGCGGCACGGTCGCGACTGCGTCGGCTGCCGCGTTTCGCGTGCCGCTCTGGGTGCACGTTTGGACGATGTGCGCGATCGCCGTTCCGATCTGCACGCTGCTGGCAATTTTTGGCGACCGCGTCACGATCTTCGTTCACCATGCCGAAACGCGCGCCGGGAATTTCTATCGTCACCATCATCCGCACTTCCATTTTCGCATTCATCACCAACGCGTGCGCGTTACGCCGGGACCACATACAACACGATGAACCTCATGCATCCGCAAACGATTGCTACGTCGCAGGAACTGGTCGCGCTCTGCGAGCGCGTACGTAAAGCGCCTCGGCTCGGAATCGACACCGAGTTTCATAACGAACGCAGCTATACCGCGCGGCTGATGGTCGTTCAGATCGCCTTCGAAGACGGCGCGGCGCTCGTCGATCCGCTCGCAGTTCCGGATTTGCGGCCGCTGGCGCAAGCACTCTGTGAAACCGAAGTTGTGGGGCACGCGCTCACGAGCGACTTGAAGATTTTCGCAGATCGGTTCGGAATCGTTCCGGGCCGCGTGTTCGACTGTCAGGTCGGTGCGGCGTTCCTCGGATACGGCATGTCGATTTCGCTCGCCGACCTCGTGCGCGAACTGACCGGCGTGCGTTTAAAGAAATCGCACACTGTCAGCGACTGGTCCGCGCGTCCACTTTCGCCGGGTCAAATCGAATATTTGATCGACGACGTCGCGCATCTGCTCGAAATGCAGGATCGCCTCGTCGAGCGCTTGCGGGCAAACGGACGGTACGCGTGGGCTGTGGAAGAGTGCGCGACGCTTTCAGACCTGCGGAAATATCAAGTCGACGAGCGCCGGTCGTACATGCGCATTCCCGGTTCCAACCGCATGAGCCGCCGCGAGTTGGGCGTGCTGCTCGAGTTAAGCTCGCTGCGACATCGCGTCGCGCGCGAACGTGACTTGCCCCTTAAATTCGTCATGCCCGACGACGTGGTCGCCGGGCTCGCCACGCTGCGTCCGAAACGTCCCGACGATCTCGCGCAGCTGCGGCGCCTGGATTCTGGGGCGCGCCGCACCCTCGGCCCCGCCGTCCTCGAGGCAGTCGCGCGTGGCGAGGCGATCCCCGAGAACGAGCTCCCCGAGAAAACCCCGCGCCCGCTTGGAAGTTCGCGCGAAACGCTGGCTTCGCTGATGAGCGTCGTAGCCGGCGAGATTGCGCGCGATAACGAACTGCCGACGAGCCTGCTCGTGCCACGCTCCGCGCTCGAACGTGTCGCGCGCGAAGTGCCGAGCAGCCGCGACGCGTTCGAACGGACCTTAGACCTTTCGGCTTGGCGCATGTCGCTCGTCGCCGACCCGATCTGGCGACTCCTGTCGGGCGAAAGCGCGCTGCGCATCGAAGGCTACGCAGGCGGCGACCCGCGAATTACTCCCGAGTAACCGAGCGCGCAGCGCGGGATGCGCCTCCAGCAAAGGCTACGGAGGCGGCGACCCGCGAATTACTCCGGCGTGAAGAACGAACGACATCCCGACAGTTTTAACGCGCAGGATCGTTTAACGGTCGGCGAGCGCGAGTACACGTATTTCCGGCTCGGTGCGCTCGAAAAGAGCGGCCTCAAAGACGTGAGCCGGCTGCCGTACTCGCTGAAAATTTTGCTGGAAAATCTCGTTCGTTTCGAGGACGGACGATCGGTCACGAAAGGCGACATCGAAGCGCTCGCGCGGTGGAATCCGCACCAGTCCAACGAACGCGAGATCGCGTACCGGCCGGCTCGCGTGCTGCTGCAAGACTTCACCGGCGTTCCGTGCGTCGTCGATCTCGCGGTGATGCGCGATGCAATGGCCGATATGGGCGGCGATCCGAATGCGATCAACCCGCTGCAGCCGGTCGAGCTGGTCATCGATCATTCCGTGCAGGTGGACTACTTTGGTTCGCCCGACGCGATCAAGAAAAACTCAGACGTCGAATTCGACCGGAACCAGGAGCGGTACGCGTTCTTGAAATGGGGTCAGGCTGCATTGCGCAACTTCCGCGCGGTGCCCCCCGATACGGGCATCGTTCACCAAGTCAACATCGAGTATTTGTCGCGCGTGATTTTCGGAGCCGAAGGCGCGGGTTTAGCATACGATGCGACCGCTCCGAGCGCGTATCCGGATACGGTTGTCGGAACCGACTCGCACACCACGATGGCAAACGGGCTCGGCGTTTTGGCATGGGGCGTCGGCGGCATCGAAGCCGAAGCCGCAATGCTCGGCCAGCCGGTCACGATGCTGATTCCGCAAGTCATCGGCTTTTTGGTCGAGGGTCAGTTGAGCGAAGGCGTGACCGCGACGGATCTCGTGCTCACCGTCACCGAGATGCTGCGCAAAAAGGGCGTGGTGGGCAAGTTCGTCGAGTTCTACGGCAAGGGTCTAAGCAATCTGAGCGTTGCAGATCGCGTGACCATCGGCAATATGTCGCCCGAATACGGTTCGACTTGCGCGATCTTTCCGATCGACCGTCAAACCCTCGACTATCTTCGGTTGACCGGCCGCAGCGCCGAACACATTGCACTGGTCGAAGCGTACGCGAAAGCGCAAGGCATGTTCCGCACCGACGAAACGGCGGATCCGCAGTTCAGCGACACGCTGCAGCTCGATCTCTCGACCGTCGAACCGAATCTTGCCGGCCCGAGCCGTCCGCAGGATCGCGTTACGTTGCGCAACGTCAAAGGCGAGTTCGAAAAAGCAATGCAGAACTGGGTCGAAGCGCGTGATGCGAAACCGGCGAGCCAGGTGTCGCGCTTCGAAAACGAAGGCGGCGGCGGTACGGCGGTCGCCGCTCGCAGCGCCGCTGAGGTTGCAGACGGATCGGTCGTAATCGCCGCGATTACCAGTTGCACGAACACCAGCAATCCATCGGTGCTCATCGGTGCAGGCTTGCTCGCGCGCAATGCACTAGCGCGCGGCCTGAAGACGCAGCCGTGGGTGAAGACGTCGCTCGCACCTGGATCGAAAGTCGTAACCGATTACCTCGCAAAGGCCGATCTGCAGCAATACCTCGATCGTCTCGGGTTCAACGTCGTCGGCTACGGGTGCACGACGTGCATCGGCAACAGCGGTCCGCTTCCGGCCGAAGTTGCCGAATCAATCGCCGACCGCGATGCAATCGTGGCTGCCGTGCTTTCAGGGAATCGAAACTTCGAGGGACGGATTCATCCGCAAGTGCGGGCCAATTACCTTGCCTCGCCGCCGCTGGTCGTTGCGTACGCGCTGGCCGGACGCATGGATATCGATCTCACGACCGAGCCGATCGGCCTGGGCAGCGACGGCGCACCGGTGTATCTGAAAGATATTTGGCCGGAAA
This sequence comes from Vulcanimicrobiota bacterium, assembly GCA_030854025.1. Taxonomy (GTDB): domain Bacteria; phylum Vulcanimicrobiota; class Vulcanimicrobiia; order Vulcanimicrobiales; family Vulcanimicrobiaceae; genus JALYTZ01. The sequence continues at coordinate 8,490 of JALYTZ010000179.1, read as the reverse complement.
ACCGCGAGATTTCCGAAGTCATGGCAAGTTCAATCGACAGCGAAATGTTCAAAAAGGGCTATGGCGACGTCTTTCGCGGCGATGACAACTGGGCGCAGCTCGAAGTTCCCAAAGGCGAACGCTACGCGTGGGATCCCAATTCCGAGTACGTCAAGAAGCCGCCGTACTTCGACGACATGCCGGTCGAGCCGGCTCCGCTCGCAAACATCAACGGCGCGCGTGCGCTGGCGGTTTTGGGCGATTCGGTCACGACCGATCACATCTCGCCGGCCGGCAACATCGCGAAGTCCAGCCCCGCAGCCAAATACCTGATGGAGCGCGGCATCGGTCCGAAGGATTTTAATTCGTACGGAGCGCGCCGCGGCAATCACGAGGTAATGATGCGCGGAACCTTTGCCAACGTGCGCTTGCGAAACCAGCTGGTTCCCGGCGTCGAAGGCGGCTACACCCGCTATCTCCCGACCAACGAACAGCTCTCGATCTTCGATGCGGCGATGCGCTACAAAGCGGACGGCGTGCCGCTCGTGATCCTAGCCGGAAAAGAATACGGGTCGGGCAGTTCGCGCGACTGGGCCGCAAAAGGCTCGTACTTGCTCGGCATCAAGGCGGTCATCGCCGAATCGTTCGAGCGCATCCATCGCAGCAACCTTATCGGCATGGGCGTGCTGCCGCTCGAATTCATGGACGGTTCGGATCGTTCGACCTACGCCCTTACCGGCGAGGAAACGTTCGACATCAGCGGTCTGGAAGACGACATCGTGCCGAAAATGCACCTCACGGTCACCGCCTCCGATGCGGAACGCAAATCGCTCAAGTTCAAGGTGCTGCTGCGCATCGACACCCCGGACGAAGCCGAGTACTACCGTCAGGGCGGCATTCTACAGTACGTGCTGCGTCAGCTGCGCTTTCCAAACGGAAGCGCTACCGGGTCGCTATAATAACGCGCGGCGCATGTCGGCGAGTAAAGCGGTCAGATAAGTCGTAAACCGTGCCGCCGACGCGCCGTCGATCACGCGGTGATCGTACGAGAGTGAAAGCGGCTGCATCAAACGCGGCACGAAACTTTTCCCGTCCCAGACCGGCCGCATCGCCGCCCGGCAGGCGCCCAAAATGGCAACTTCCGGCGCGTTGATGATCGGTGTAAAGTACGTTCCGCCGATGCTTCCCAAACTCGAAATTGTGAAGCTGCCGCCGTTCATGTCGGCCGGCCCGATCTTGCCTTCGCGCGCTTTACTCGCAAGTTCCGAGGTCTCCGCCGCGATTTCGACGATGCCTTTGCGATCGGCGTTCTTGATAACCGGCACGACTAGACCGTTCGGCGTATCGGCGGCAAAGCCGATGTTGAAATAGCGCTTGAGCACGAGTTCCTCGCCGTCGAGCGAGGCGTTGAAATGGGGAAACTCTTTGAGCGCCGCAACCGATGCTTTAATGAGAAATGCCAGCATCGTGACTTTGACGTTCGGCTTGCGCGACTCGGCGTTGAGTTCTTTGCGAAACGCCTCGATCTCGGTCACATCGGCGTCGTCGTTCTGCGTGACGTGCGGAATCATCACCCAATTCCGGTGCAGATACGGGCCGGAAAGCTTTTGAATTCGCGTGAGCGGTTTGCGTTCGATCGTTCCGAATTGTGCGAAATCGATCGATGGCCACGCCGGCAGTCCGAGGCCTTGCAGACCAGCGCCGCCGTTGCTGCCGGCCGCACCGCCTGCAATCGCTGACTTCACGAAGTTCTGCACGTCGTCGCGCGTCACGCGTCCGTTTGGTCCGCTCGCATGCACGCGTTCTAAGTCGACGCCCAGTTCGCGCGCGAACCGGCGGATCGACGGACTTGCGTGGATGTGGCCGTTCCGTTCGCCGGCGCCCGCCGGCGGGGTGGGCGCTTCGTTCTTTGGCGCAGGCGCCGGCTCGGGTGCTCGCGCAGGTTCGGGCTGCTTCGGTAATTCAACGGGGGGCGACGGTTTTGCTTGCGCGGTACCAGTCAGCGTCAGCACGACCGAACCTTCGGATACTTTATCGCCGACATTGATTTTCACGTCCGCGACCACCCCGTCGGCCGGCGAGGGCACTTCCATCGTCGCTTTCTCGGACTCGAGCGCAACGAGCGAGTCTTCTTTTTTTACGGTATCGCCCGCCTTGACGAGCACCTCGATGACCGGAACGTTCTTGAAATCGCCGATGTCGGGAACGCGAACTTCGATCGTATCGCTCACATCGATCCTCTACACCGTCACCGGGTTTGGTTTATTCGGATCGATCTTGTATTTCGCGATCGCATCCCCGACGACGCTCTTCTTTATTGCGCCTTCATCGGCGAGCGCTTTAAGCGCCGAAAGCGCGACAAAGTAACGATTGACCTCAAAAAATTCCCGCAGTTTGCGGCGGAAATCGCTGCGCCCGAATCCGTCGGTTCCGAGTGTAACGTAGCGCCGGTCCACGTACGGCCGGATCTGATCGGCATACGTGCGGATGTAGTCGGTCGCGGCGATCGCCGGACCGCGCCGGCCCTCCAGACTTCGCGCGACGAACGAGCGACGGGCTTCGTCGGTTGGGTGGAGCAGGTTCCAGCGCTCGGCGTCGATGCCGTCGCGGCGCAGTTCGTTGAAACTGGTAACGCTCCAAACGTCGGCGCTCACGTTCCAATCGGCGGCGAGCAGATCGGCGGCCGCCTCTACTTCGCGCAAGATCGAACCGCAACCCATGAGCTGCACGCGCGGAACGTTTTTACCCACGTCGCCGGCGTCCCGCAGGAAATACATCCCTTTGAGAATGCCTTCTTCGGCGCCGGCCGGCATTTCCGGGTGCGGATAATTTTCGTTCAGGACGGTGATGTAGTAGTAGACGTCCTCCTGGTCGCGCAGCATGCGGCGCAGCCCGTCTTGAATGATTACCGCAAGTTCGTAGCCGTATGTCGGATCGTAGCTCACACAGTTTGGAATGAAGGACGCGAACACTTGACTGTGCCCGTCTTCGTGCTGCAGACCTTCACCGTTGAGCGTCGTGCGCCCCGACGTTCCGCCGATGAGAAAGCCGCGCGTGCGCGAATCCGCGGCGGCCCACGCCAGATCGCCGATACGCTGAAAACCGAACATCGAGTAGAAGATGTAGAACGGCACCATCTGCACGCCATGCGTCGAGTAGGACGTTCCGGCGGCGCTCCACGACGAGATCGCGCCCGCTTCGTTGATGCCTTCCTGCAGAATCTGCCCTTGTTTATCTTCGCGATACCACATGAGCTGGGCGGCATCTTGCGGATGGTACAGCTGCCCGACGGACGAGTAAATCCCGAGCTGCCGGAACATGCCTTCCATGCCGAACGTGCGAGACTCGTCAGCGACGATTGGAACGACGTGTTTTCCGAGCGTCTTGTCTTTGACGATCGTGTTGAGTATGCGAACGAACGACATCGTAGTCGAGAGTTCGCGATCTTGCGAGCTGTGCAGCTGCGCATCGAAGGCCGATAGTGCAGGCACTTCGAGCGGTTCCGCTTTACGACGCCGCGACGGGACGTGGCCGAGCGCTTTGAGCCGTTCCTGAAAGTACTTCATCTCCGGACTGTCGGCGGGCGGTTTGTAGAATGGAATCTCGGCCAGTTTATCGTCCGGAATCGGCAGATGGAATCGATCGCGAAAGGCGCGCATCGACTCTTCCTTCATCTTTTTGGCTTGGTGCGCGATGTTCTGCGCTTCGCCGGATTCGCCCATGCCGTAGCCTTTGATCGTCTTCGCGAGAATGACGGTCGGCTGGCCCGTATGCTCGAATGCCGCTTTGTAGGCCGCGTAGACTTTGCGCGGGTCGTGTCCGCCGCGCTGCAGCGCCCAAATGTCTTCGTCGCTCATGTGTTCGACGAGCGCCGCCGTTTCGGGATAGCGACCGAAGAAGTGCTCGCGCACGAACGCGCCGTTGTTGGCTTTGAACGTCTGATAGTCGCCGTCGACGCACTCGTTCATCAATTGAACGAGTTTACCGCTGGTATCGCGCGCGAGCAGCGCATCCCACCCGCTGCCCCAAATGACTTTGAGGACGTTCCAGCCGGCGCCCTTGAACACGGTTTCCAACTCTTGGATGATCTTGCCGTTGCCGCGCACCGGGCCGTCAAGACGCTGCAAATTGCAGTTCACCACCCAGATCAGGTTGTCTAAATGTTCGCGTCCGGCTAGTGAAATCGCACCGAGCGACTCGGGTTCGTCGGTTTCACCGTCGCCGAGAAAGGCCCACACTTTGCGGTCGCCGGCTTCGATGATCGAGCGATCGTTCATGTAGCGCATGAACCGCGCCTGATAGATCGACATGATCGGCCCCAGACCCATCGAGACGGTGGGGAATTGCCAGAAGTCGGGCATCAGCCACGGGTGCGGGTACGACGAGAGCCCTTTGCCGTCGACTTCCTGACGGAAGTTTTTCAACTGTTCTTCGGTGATGCGGCCTTCGAGAAATGCGCGCGCATAAAACCCGGGAGCCGAATGACCTTGCATGAAGACGAGATCGCCGCCGCTCGCATCCGAAGGCGCGCGGAAAAAGTGATTGAAGCCGACGTCGTAGAGCGTCGCGGAGGAAGCGAAGCTGGCGACGTGACCGCCCAATTCGGACGATTCTTTGTTCGCGCGGACGACCATCGCCATCGAGTTCCAGCGGATGTAGTGGCGAATGCGCGTTTCGAGTTCGTCATTGCCCGGCAGCTGCGGCTGTTCGTTCGGCGGAATCGTGTTGATGTACGGCGTCGTAAACCCAAGTGAGACGTGGGCGCCTTGCCGCTGCGCGCTCTCGACCAGCTGCTCGATCAATTGCTGCGCGCGCGCCGGACCTTCGTGCCGGATCACGCCATCGATCGCGTCAACCCACTCGCGGGTTTCCTGCGGATCGGCTTGCGGCGCCGAAACGGTCGCCGCGCCGTTGCCGGCTATCATGTCGCTCGTGCTCATAGCGCCCGCCTTCGCCTCGCTTGCCGCATCCCTTCTAACCGCCCCGATCCAATCCAAGACTTGGACCAATCCAAATTAGGCGGCGGCAACACCCGAAGCGGCAGTGCGGGTTTCTTCGCGCAGAACCACCGCAATCGCCGCTAAAACCAGCACCCCGCCGACGAGGCCCGCCGGCGTCAGCGCCTCGTGGAAGATCGCCAGCGCGAGCAGTGCCGCGATGACCGGCTCGATCACCGTGGTGAACGCGATTGCACTCGGCGAGAACCAGCGCAGCGCGGCATTCAGCGCGGTGTGACCGAGCAATTGCGAGAGAATCGCCATTGCGAGAATGCCGCCCCACGCGATGCCGTTATGCACGTTGGGCGCGGGTTGCCGGGCGACGAAGGCGGCAAGGACGAGTGCGATCGCCGCCCACGAGTACGTGTTCGTAACGATCGTGCGCGTAGAAAGCGAATCGCGCACTTCACGGATCAGAATCCAATACGCTCCGATGGCAAACGCGCCGACGAGCGCGAGCACGGCGCCGATCGGTGAATGTCCGGCAACCGGCGGAGCGGTACGGTTGAAACCGACGATCAGTGCGAGGCCGATTGCGCCGACGCCAAACGCAGACCATGCAAGCGGCGATAAATGCTTGCTGCGAAACGCGGAGTCGTATAGAGCCGTCCAAATCGGAGTCGTCGTCACGAGCAGCGTTGAAACGGCAACGCTCGTGTATTCCAGCGACCACACCCAACCGGCGAAGTGCAGTGCGAGAAAAACGCCCGCCGCAACGAGAATAACGCGTTCGCGACGCGTGGTTGCTTCGGTCTCGCCGCGAATCCGGGCCACGAGCAGGAGAACGATCGATGCGATGCAGAGCCGCCCGGCGCTAACGGCGAGCGGGAGCGCGCCGGTCAGCGCCCAGCGCGCAAAGATTGCTGCCGCTCCCACGGCAAGCTGTGCGCCGCCGAGCATGAAGTACGGTGCGGCATTCATGCTGCCGTCGCTGCGTTTCAGATGCATCCTCCGTTCGGTTGCTTACAGAAGTTGTGCTTCGCGAAGCCGGAACCCGTCAAAGTGTCGGCGTATAGCAAAAATTCTACGGGAGCTCGCGATCTGCGGGCTGAGAGGGCGCAAGAACGCGCCGACCGTCCGAAACCTGATCCGGATAATGCCGGCGTAGGAAGGGGCACTTTATGGCACTAGCATCCAAAGCGGCGATCGGTTCGCGCAAAATCTACATTGAAGGCAGCGACCCGTCGATTCGCGTGCCGATGCGCGAGATCGCACTGAGCAACGGGGAATCGCACACCGTGTACGACACAAGCGGGCCGTACACCGATTTGTCGGCGACGATCGACGTGCGAGCCGGCATCGCGCCGCTGCGCGAGCGGTGGATCGCCGCGCGTAACGACACCGTCGAGCTCGACAAAGCAAGTTCGCTTTACCGCCGCGGGCGCGAAGCGATGCAAGAACTCGACGGCGTTCGGTTCACGAACCGGCGCAAACCACGCGTCGCAAAAAGCGGAGCCAACGTCTCGCAACTGCATTACGCGCGTAAAGGCAGCATCACGCCGGAAATGGAGTTCATCGCCATTCGCGAAGGGTGCGCGCCCGAATTCGTGCGCGACGAAGTTGCGCGCGGCCGCGCCATCATTCCGGCGAACGTCAATCACCCCGAGAGCGAGCCGATGATCATCGGCCGCAACTTTTTGGTGAAGATCAACGCAAACATCGGTAATTCCGCCGTCACGTCGACGATCGAAGAAGAAGTCGACAAAATGACGTGGGCGACCCGCTGGGGGGCCGACAACGTCATGGACCTCTCGACCGGCAAAAACATTCACGAAACGCGCGAGTGGATTCTTCGCAACTCGCCCGTGCCCATCGGCACCGTCCCGATCTATCAGGCGCTGGAAAAAGTGAACGGAAAGGCCGAAGAACTCACCTGGGAACTGTATCGCGACACCTTAATCGAACAGGCCGAACAGGGCGTCGACTACTTCACGATTCACGCCGGCGTGCTGTTGCGGTACGTGCCGCTTACGGCGAAGCGCATTACCGGAATCGTTTCGCGCGGCGGATCGATCCTTGCGAAGTGGTGCCTCGCGCACCATGCGGAAAACTTTTTGTACGCGCACTTCGAAGAGATCTGCGAGATCATGAAGGCATACGACGTGTCCTTTTCCCTCGGCGACGGCTTGCGGCCGGGCTGCCTCGCCGACGCGAACGACGAAGCGCAGTTCGGCGAATTGGAAACGCTCGGCGAACTCACGAAGATCGCTTGGAAGCACGACGTGCAGGTGATGATCGAAGGCCCCGGACACGTGCCGATGCATCTCATTAAAGAAAACATGGACAAGCAGCTCGCCGTCTGCCAAGAAGCCCCGTTTTATACGCTGGGGCCGCTCACGACCGACATTGCGCCCGGCTACGATCACATCACCAGCGCCATCGGCGCGGCGATGATCGGCTGGTACGGCACGGCGATGCTCTGCTACGTCACCCCGAAAGAGCACTTGGGTCTGCCGAACAAAAAGGACGTTAAAGACGGTGTCATCGCGTACAAGATCGCCGCGCACGCGGCCGACGTCGCCAAAGGGCATCCGCACGCGCGACACTGGGACGACGTGCTTTCCAAAGCGCGTTTCGAATTCCGCTGGGAAGATCAGTTCAATCTTTCGCTCGATCCCGACACGGCGCGTGAGTTTCACGACGAAACGCTCCCGGCGGACGGCGCAAAGGTGGCGCATTTCTGCTCGATGTGCGGTCCGCATTTCTGCTCGATGAAAATCACGCAAGAAGTGCGCGAGTACGCCGAGCGCGGCATGGAAGAAAAGTCGAAAGAGTTTTTAGAAAAGGGCGCGGAGGTGTATATTCCTGCGTAAGGCAGGAATCAGCGACCGGGCGGGTACACGGTTAAACAATGGCACTTCCCGCGGAACCGGAGTCGAACGAACCCGCAACTTCTCCGACCGAAAAAAATCTTTGGGGCCGAATACGCGCGATGGGCCCCGGACTCATCACCGGCGCGGCCGACGACGACCCGTCCGGCATCTCCACCTACTCGGTGGCAGGCGCCTCGACGGGTCTTTCGATGTTATGGCTCGCGTTGATCACGACGCCGATGATGTCGGTGATTCAAGGGATGTGCGCGCGCATCGGTATGGTCACGGGTCAGGGCTTGGGCGCGACCATGCGCAAAGTGCTGCCGCGCTGGTTCGTCTACGTCATCGCCCTCGCCGTCGTGGCTGCCAATACGTTCAACATTGGCGCCGACATCGCGGGCATGTCGGATTCGGCGCATCTGGTCTTCAAAATTCCGCAGATTGCGCTGGTGCTGATCTTCGGCGCGGTGCTGCTGGGCGGCTTGCTCTACTTTTCCTATCGTCTGCTCGTCAACGTCTTCAAAATCCTCACGCTCTCGCTGCTCGCATACGTCATTACCGCGTTCGCCGTGCATCCGCACTGGGGCATAGTTTTGCGCAACCTGGTCGTTCCGCAGGTCCACTTTCAAAAGCAGTGGCTGACGACTGCCATGGGTGTGCTCGGAACCACGATCACGCCCTACCTTTTCTTCTGGCAGTCG
>JALYTZ010000177.1 GCA_030854025.1 Vulcanimicrobiota bacterium | reverse complement strand
AATTTACGTGTCTGGTCGGCCGCCTGTTCGACCGGCGAAGAACCGTTTACCCTCGCCATGATGCTGCTGGGCACGCATCGCATCGGAGCCGATCAGTTGAAAATTCGCGCAAGCGATATTTCGCCGCGCGCGCTGGAGCGCTGCTCGGAAGGGTTCTATCGCGAGCTGAGTTTCCGGGCTACGCAGCCCGAGATCATCCAAAAGCACTTCAAACCATTTCAAAGCGGTTTCATGATTTCGAACGACATCAAGCGAATGGTTGAGTTTTTCAAGCTGAACCTGCTGGACGCCGACGCCGTCGCTGCGGTTGGGCCGCTCGACGCAATCTTCTGCCGCAACGTACTCATCTATTTCGATAAGCCGACGCAAAAGCGCGTCGTTGAAGCGTTTGCACGCGCATTACGTCCGGGCGGATATTTATTTTTGGGGCACGCCGAATCGATTATGCGACTGACGGATCTCTACGAACCAATGATTACGCCGAAGGCATTCTACTACAGGCTAAAATCGCATGATTAACGTCCTCGTGGTGGACGACTCCGCCTTCATGCGCCGCGCGATCACGAAAATGCTCGAAGGCGAACCGGAGATCGCCGTGTGTGGAACCGCGCGGAACGCCGAAGAGGCGCTCTCGAAGCTGGATCAGCTGCGTCCTGACGCGATCACGATGGACGTCGAAATGCCGGGAATGGGCGGCCTCGAAGCGGTGCGTGAGATCATGTCGCGCCGGCCGACTCCGATCATCATGGTTAGCGCGCTCACGCAGCAGGGCGCCGAGACGACCTTTCGCGCGTTGGAACTCGGAGCGGTCGATTTCATCGCGAAACCCGATTCGGCGTACGCGAACATTAGCGACGTAGCGCGTGACCTGACTGCGAAACTGCTCGAATTCGGTCGCACCAAGCGGACTGCGCAGCGAGTGCTGCGCGCGCGAAAACCCGAACGGCGCACGGCTGCGTTCGACTGCGTGGCGATCGGAACGTCAACGGGCGGACCGGTGGCGCTAACGCGCATCATTCCGCGCATCCCGGCGGCCTTTCCCGTGCCGATCGTCATCGTGCAGCACATGCCGGCCGGCTTTACGCGGCCGCTGTCGGAGCGGCTTAACGCGCAAAGCGCGGTGCACGTCGTTGAAGCGCACGACGGTTTGAGGCTGCAGCCGGGCCTCGCAGCGATCGCTCCGGCCGGCCGCCAACTGCGCTTGCAGCGCTCGCCGGCCGGTATCGAGGTCGTACTCAGTGACGACGACGGAGGTTCGCTGCACGTGCCGAGCGTTGACGCGATGACCGAATCGGTAGCGCACGTGTACGGCGGCGCATCGCTCGGTGTAATTCTTACAGGAATGGGTCAAGACGGCGTTGCGGGCCTAAAATGCATCAAGCAAGCGGGCGGCTATGTGCTTGGACAGGACGAGGAGTCGTGCGTCGTCTACGGGATGCCGCGTGCGGCGGCGCTGGCCGGCTTGGTCGATCGCGTCGTTTCGCTCGATGAGGTTGCGCCGGTGCTCTGTGAGTTGACGAACACGAAATTCGCCTCTTCTTAACGCAAAGTGATGCAAACGCTGCGTGCCAACGTAGGAGCCGACTTACTCTTGCGTAACTAAAAACGCAACAGGCAGGCATGGAGCTGCCATTCGGAGCGTGGATGAAGCTAGCCCGTAGTAGTTCGCACCGCTACGTCGTCGGAGGCGTCGAACTCTCTCGCGAGGAGATCGTTCACAAGTATCTGCACCTCGTAAAGTATGTAGCGGGGCGCATTTCCGTGAATCTCCCGCCGAACGTTGAGATCAACGATCTTATCAACGACGGCATCTTGGGATTGATCGATGCGATAGAAAAATACGACGACGACCGCGGCGTAAAGTTTGAAACGTACGCGATCACCCGTATCAACGGCGCGATTCTCGATGCCCTGCGGTCATTGGATTGGGTCCCGCGCGCCGTCCGCCAGCGTGCGCGCGAACTCGAACGCACGTATCAGGAACTCGAAATTGAATTGGGCCGCGCGGCGAGCGCGGACGAAGTGGCGGCCCGCATGGGCGTCACGCGCAAGGAGTTGGACCACCTGATGCAGCGGGTGCGCGGCACTTCGGTAATTTCGCTCGAAGAACATTTGCCCAACGAAAAAGGGTACGAGATTCCGCTCGTGGACACGCTCAAAGACGGCGAGAGCGACGTAACCTCGGCCGTCGAGCAGCGTGAGGTGAACAGTACGCTGGTTGCGGCCGTCGAGAGCTTGCCGCATCAGGAGCGTACCGTTATCTCGCTCTACTACTTCGAAGGTCAGACGCTCAAGGAGATCAAGAGCGCGCTCAACGTCTCGGAGTCACGAGTTTCACAGATCCACGCGCAAGCCGTCATCCATTTGCGGCAAAAACTCAAAGAGTTGAGCAACGACCTCGGCTTTCGCGAAGGCGACCCGAACGTCAAGCAAAAGTATCTACGAAAACCCCCGGCGCCTGCCGATATACCGGTTAGGTGAAAGGATTGCGATATGGCGATCCGAGGCGTTGACCTACAACTTTCGTACCTTGCCGCGCCGCAAAATGCGGCCGTAGCCGACCATGCCCAAAACGCGCCTCAAGCCGCCCAGTCCGCAGCGCAGGCGGCCTTCGCCGCGCAACTCAAGCAACGCGAAGAGCAGATCGAGCAAACGGCAAAGGGCGAGGGAAATCGCGTGAAAACGCGCTCCGAGGATCAACCGGAAACGCAGCGGGGCAAGCCGCGCAAGGTGCGGCGGGGGGCTGCCGAGCCCGAATTCGCGGCCGGTTCCGACGGCGAGGACCATTTCATCGACGTCACGGCGTAACGCGCGTTGTCGGCAATAGATCCGATCCTCGCCGAGGCAATTTCCTTTTCCACCGCCGCCGCCGTTCTGCAAGAACTTTTTTCTGCAGAACTTGCGATTGGGGACGTGGTTACCGCGACGGTTCTTCCGCCGCAAGCCGGACAAGATTTCCTTGAAATTTCCGGGCAGCCCGTCGCCGCGACGCTGCCTCCCGCAGTGTATCCGGGGACGAAACTGTTCTTGCGCGTCACGGAAATCGACGGCACACGGATATCGATGCGAAATCTCGGGCCCGCACCGGCCGGACCGTCCGCGCCGCTTCGGGAAGCGCCGGTCGTATCGCCGCCTCGGGAAGCGCCGGTCGTATCGCCGCCTCGCGAAATGCCGGCGGCGCCGCCCCGGGAAGCGCGCGCCGTTGAAAACGTCCGGCAAATGCGCGCGATGGCGGCTCCGGCAGTACCGGAACGACTCGAGGCTCGGCTTGCGGCAACCCGCGTAACCCTTAGCGAAACGTCCTCGCCCCTACCGCACCCGGCGCCGGCACGGACGTACCCGCCTCCCGCCGTACTTTCGGTCGCGCGCAGAGCGCCCGCGCACGGTGGCGCACAGATGCTGCTGGCCGCATTGCGCGTCCCGATGACGCCGATCACCCTCGCTGCGGCTCGCGTAGCAACTCACGCGCCCGCGGTTCTGCCCCGCGTGCTCGCGCGGCTCGATGCGCTGCTGCCGCGCGCCGTCGCGGACACGCGGGTTGCAACGCTGCGGACACTTATCGGTTTTCTCGCGCGGATCGACCCCGGTAACGAACGCGCGCTGCCGCAGCAGATTTCGGCATACGTCAGCCACGTGCTGGAAGGCGCTGAAAAACCCCTTGCCGCGTTGCTGCGCGCGCACGGCGACGGCGCATCGGTCCGCGGAGCGGCTCAAGTCGCGGAACGAACGATTGCGCGCGATCACGATTTGAAAACATTGGTGCTTTCGCTGATCCGGCAGCCGCCCGCCCAATCCTCGCCGGCGCTGTCGCAGGCGTTGGGTGAAGCGCTCACAACGCTGACCGGCGCGCAATTGAACGCGCATGGGGCCAATCCGGATTCTTCGAACACGCTCACGTTGAACGTGCCGATCATGTTCTATGAGGGCGCGCCGCTGGCGCAGATTCGCATCGATCGCGATGCTCCGGCACGCGGTGAAAAACTCGACGCGGATAATTTTCACGTCGCTTTCGTGCTCGAAACTGCGACGCTGGGCACGGTCGCCATCGATTTAGAAACGATCGGGCGCCAAGTTCGGGTCGACGTAAAAACCGAACGCGGAGTCGCTGCCGATCGCTTCGCTGAAACGCTGCCCAATCTGCGCTCGCGATTGGAAGCGCTCCGCTATCGCGTTTCGTCGATGAAGGCTGCGCACGCGGCGCCTGCCGCGCGCACCGAACCGTCGGCCGCCGTAACGCGCCCGGGATTGGACCTGCAAGCGTGAAAGACTGGCGCTACGACTTTCGGAAAAAGATCGCGCCGCAGCCGGCAGCGGCTGCGCTGCGATACGATCCCGTTGGGAGCGATCCGCCCGAACTCATCGCGGCCGGCCGTGGACTGATCGCCGAAGAAATCGTACGCGTTGCCAAAGAACACAATATCGCTTTGCACGAGGATGCCGGCTTAATCGAGGCGCTTTCGCGCCTCGACTTGAGCGAACACATTCCGCGCGAACTCTACGCGGTCGTTGCGGAAGTACTTGCGTACGTCTTTCGAGTTGATTCGGCGACTAAATCTGCGAACCGAAATACGGAAAGTCGTTCGTAACGCCGCGATTGTCGGGCGGCACGTGATTGCTGGTCAAACATGCGGTTTCGTGTCCGTCATTGGGCGCCAGGCCGAGTTTAGGAACCGCGTTACCGAAGACCGCCTCCAACGACGGATCGATAATGACCGTTGAGGGTCCGCGTCCGCCGAAGTTCCCGGCCTTCGTTTCAACGCCGAGGTAGCCCGCCGGAGCGTGTTTGGACAGATCTGCGGCGAGTTCGTCTGGAATCAACACGTGCCGCAGAACCTTGGCTATTGCCATCGAGCGGCCGGCGCCGTTGGGCGGCATTGCGGTCGTGAAGGAGATGATGGAATTCGCGAGCAGCGTGTCGTTCCACGGCGCATCGCGGTTGGTCGTCTCGTGGTCCTTAAACGCTTCGAACGTTTCTTTGACGGCCGGGCGTGCGGTGCGCTCGATCTGCGCAAACGTTCCCGACGAGCTTGGAAGCGAAGTCGTGGCATACACGTGGATGACGCCGAGTTTGCCGCCGGATCCCGCAAGCATTTTGCGTGGCAATTCGGCAACGAGCGAGAGCACGTTGTAATCGATAAAGAAGTCCTTACCGGGGTTACGGAAGCACTTTGCGCTCGGCGGGGGAACGCCGGTACCCGGATCGTGGTAGAAGGCGTTGCGGTCGGGCAGCAGCTTTAGCAACTGCGCCAGATCCAAAAAGAACGGATCTTTCCG
>JALYTZ010000167.1 GCA_030854025.1 Vulcanimicrobiota bacterium | reverse complement strand
CAGTCATACGTGTTCTACCACGCGCTGCGCGATCGCGGCATTCCGGTCGCGTTTTATCAGTGGCCGGTTCACTCGCATTTTCCAGGCGATCCGGTTCGGATCACCGACGTGTACAGCCACTGGATGGGCTGGATCGACACGCACTTTCGCTCTCATTCGTAGGCGAGGACAGATGGATTTTCATACGCTCAAGGACCTGCACGTACGCGGCAAACGCGTTCTGGTGCGCGAGGATTTGAACGTTCCGATGAACGGACAAACGGTGGCGGATTTCACCCGCATCGATGCCGCGCTTCCCACACTGCGCTACTTGAGCGAGCACGGCGCTAAGACGATCGTCCTTTCGCATTTAGGGCGTCCCAAGGGCAAGCCGGACCCGAGCTATTCGCTACGGCCCGTTGCGCAAGCGCTTGCCGAACGGTTGGGCATCCCCGTCGCATTCGCATCCGACTGCGTGGGCGAACCGGCGCAAAAGGCAGTCGATGCGCTGGCGGACGGCCAAATCTTACTGCTCGAAAACGTGCGGTTCCACCCCGGCGAAGAAGCGAACGATCCCGCGTTTGCGAAGGACCTGGCTTCGCTCGGTGACCTCTACGTCAACGACGCCTTTGGTACGGCGCACCGCGCGCACGCGTCGACCGAAGGAATAGCGCACGACTTGCCGAGCGCGGCCGGATTCTTGATGGAAGCGGAACTTGCGGCGCTCTCGGGACTGGTCAGCAAGCCCGCCCAGCCGTTCGTGTGCGTAATCGGCGGCGCGAAAGTGAAAGATAAGGTCGAGGTCTTTACCGCTTTGATGCAGCGCGTGCATGCATTCTGCATCGGCGGCGGCATGGCGAACACGTTTCTCGCGGCCAAAGGCATCGACGTCGGCAAATCGCTGCGCGACGACGACTTGGAGCCGGCCAAACGGATTATCGAACGCGCACGAACGAAGGACGTCTCGCTGCTGCTGCCGGTCGATGCGGTCGTTTCGACGGCCTTCGATAACGATGCCGGCGCGCATACGGTCGAGCTGTCGCAAGTGAGCGACGCGTTGATGATTTTGGACATCGGGCCGAAGACTGCGGCGGAGTACGCGAAGATCATCGAGACCGCGCGCACGATCGTATTCAACGGCCCAATGGGGGTGTACGAAAAGAAGCCGTACCAAAACGGCACGAAAGTCGTCGGCGAGGCCATCGCCCGAGCGACCGCCGCGGGCGCGGTCAGTGTGGTCGGCGGCGGCGATGCGGCCGCAGCGGCCCACGAATTGGGGTTTGCGGACAAAATGACGCACGTGAGTACCGGCGGCGGTGCGACGCTCGAGTTCCTGGAAGGCAAGACGTTGCCCGGCGTTGCCGCCCTGCAAGCTCCATAATGGCCCGCACCGGATGGCGGCAGGTGGTCGCGGGGAATTGGAAGATGCACAAAACGACGGACGAAGCGATCGCGTTCGTCGATGCGTTTCTACCTTTGCTGCCGTCGGTTCCGGCAACCGTCGATATCGTATTGTGTCCGCCGTTTACCGCACTCGACGCCGTCTGCCGGCGTCTGCGCGGACACGACCGCGTGAGCGTCGGAGCGCAGTCGATGTCGTGGGCGCAGAATGGCGCGTTTACGGGCGAAATATCGCCGCCGATGCTGACCGACCTGGGCGTTCGATACGTGATCCTCGGCCACTCGGAACGGCGTGAATTCTTCAACGAGTCCGACGGCGACGTGCGGCGTAAAGTGGCGGCGGCTCTTACGAACGGTTTAACGCCGATCGTTGCGGTCGGCGAAACGCTCGCCGAACGCGAAGCGGGCGTTGCCGACGATCGCGTCGTCGCGCAAACGGGCGCGGCACTCGATGGACTCGGGACCGATGCGATTGCAAAGATCGTTCTTGCCTACGAACCCATTTGGGCGATCGGAACCGGCCGCAACTGCAATGCCGGCGATGCTGACGCGGTGATGCGTGCAATCCGTACGAGCGTGCGCGGTCTGGACTGCGTGCCGATTCTCTACGGCGGCAGCGTGAAGAGCGGTAACGTGCGAGAGTACATGCAGCAGCCGAACATCGACGGCGGCCTCGTAGGCGGCGCGTCGCTCGATCCGAACGATTTCGCGGCGCTGTTATGCGCCGCGTGCGAGGGAACCCGCGATGAAGTATAACCCGGTGGTGCTGGCGGTGCTCGACGGCTGGGGCTGCAACGACAGCACGTACGGCAATGCAATCGCGGCGGCACGGCTCCCGCATTGGAACGGGTTTTTCGAGCGCTTCCCGTGGACGACGCTTGCCGCCAGCGGCGAAGACGTGGGGTTGCCGAAAGGCATCATGGGCAACAGCGAAGTAGGCCACATGAACCTGGGCAGCGGACGCGTAGTACCGCAAGGTGTCGTCATTATCGACGCGGACATTGCGTCGGGCGACTTCAAGAACAACGGCGCGCTCAATGCCGCAATCGATCACGTAAAGAAGAGCGGCGGCACGCTGCACTTCGTGGGCTTGGTTTCCGACGGTCAAGTGCATAGTTCGCTCGTCCATCTGCTCGCGCTCATGGATGTTGCCGCCGGCGGCGGCGCACCGTTCGTGCTGCACGCGTTTCTGGACGGACGCGACACGCCTCCAAGATCGGCTGCCGGCTATTTGCGGACGGTTGAAGACAAGCTTGCAGCTCTCGGCCGGCAAGGGGCAATCAAAACGGTCATCGGCCGTTTTTATGCGATGGATCGGGACAAACGCTGGGAGCGCACGCAGCTTGCGTACGATGCAATCGCCCGCGCACGCGCCGATTACTCCGTACCCGACGCGCTCGCAGCGCTCGCACAGGGATATGCGCGCGATGAGAACGACGAGTTCGTCAAGCCGACGCTCGTCGCCGGCGGCCAAGCCGTTGCGAACGGGGACGCCTGCGTCTTCTTTAATTTTCGGCCCGACCGCGCGAGAGAGATGACGCTGGCATTTACCGATCCGGCCTTTGACGCGTTTCCGGTGGAGCACTACATCGATTTTCTGTTCGCGACGATGACCAAGTACGACGAACAGTTCACGAACCCGGTGCTTTTCGGCCCGCGCCCGCAGTTTGAAACGTTCGGCGAGATTCTCTCGCGCAACGGCCTTCGGCAGCTTCGCTTGGCCGAAACCGAGAAATACGCGCACGTCACGTACTTCTTTAACGGCGGGCGCGAAGAGGCGTTCGCCGGTGAAGACCGCGAGCTGATTCCGTCGGACCGCACGGTCGCCACGT
This sequence comes from Vulcanimicrobiota bacterium, assembly GCA_030854025.1. Lineage (GTDB taxonomy): Bacteria > Vulcanimicrobiota > Vulcanimicrobiia > Vulcanimicrobiales > Vulcanimicrobiaceae > JALYTZ01. The sequence continues at coordinate 480 of JALYTZ010000167.1, read as the reverse complement.
ACGATCTCGCACCGAAGATGAAAGCGCAGGAGATCACGGGTTACGCGGTCGCGAAAATCAAGGCGCACGCATACGACGCGATCGTTATGAACTACGCCAACGCCGACATGGTCGGACACACGGGCAAATGGGAGCCGACGATCGAGAGCGTTGAAGTTCTCGATGCATGCCTCGCGCAGTTATCCGCCGCCGTTTTAGAGGCGGGCGGGCTGCTGGCGATCACGGCCGACCACGGCAATGCTGAGGAAAAGCTCGATAAAGACGGCAATCCGCTCACGGCGCATACGACAAATCCGGTGCCGCTTCTGCTCGTTGCCGACGGGATCGAAGAGACGCTTCGGCCGGGAAAACTCGGCGACGTCGCGCCGACGCTGCTGACGTTGATGGGATTGCCCGTGCCCGAAGTCATGACCGGTGAAAATCTTTTCAACGCCGTTGTCGCCACCAAAACGTGAGCGCCGAAGCACTGCAGCGCGACAC
>JALYTZ010000162.1 GCA_030854025.1 Vulcanimicrobiota bacterium | reverse complement strand
CGCCGCCGCAACGCCGAAATTCTATCTCGATTTAAACAAAGCGCGCGAATTCGCACATCAAGGGCAAACGCCATGGACGCCGCCCGTTTCGGTGCTTTTCGCGCTCGATGCTTCGCTCGAACGTTTCGATCGCGATGGTGCCCCGGCCGTGTGGCGTCGGCATGAGTGTTACGCCAAGGCAATTCGGGCGGCGTTTCGTGCGCTCGGCATGGAGCTGTTTTCGCATGCCGGCGCGCATTCGGTAACGGTCGTCGCGGCGCGGGTTCCGGCAGGCATTCCGGCCGCAACGCTATTGCAAAAACTGCGCGAGGAGCGCGGCGTCATACTTTCCGGCGGCCAGCTCGAACTCAAGGGAACGATCGTGCGCATGGGCACCATGGGCGACGTTTCGCAAACCGACGTGCTCGGTGCCGTCGGCGCAATAGAAATCGCATTGCTCGAACACGACATTCACGTGCACGCCGGCGCGGGCGTTCAAGCCGCGCTGCGGGTGTTTCTCGACATGGAGCCCGGCGCTAAACCCGATGGCGCGCGAGAAACGGACGCGCGAACGGCCGCGCAAACCACGGGAGCACCCCACTGATTGCCGAATCGATGCGCGCGTTTGGCGAGATAACGTAGCCGACGAGCGACGAGCGGTGGAGATCAGCTCGTATGTCGCGAGAAAGCGGAAAAAACAGCACCACGTAGAGGATGAGCCACAGCAGAATGGCGCCCTTTACGAATCCAACGGCCGCGCCGAATAGCGCGTTTCCGAATCCCAGTATCGGAAGCTTTGCAACGGCATTGAGCGCCCACGCGAGCAGCAACACGACTGCGTACGTAGCTATGCCGGTTAAAAACATGCCGATGACGTGCGCAGAACCTGGCCCCAGGCGCAGTGCGGCTTCGAGCGTTGCGTCGAAGGCGCCATTGTAGTACCACGGCGTGATGAGCGATAGAACGAGCGCGATCGCGCCGGAGAGCTCCGAAACGAACCCGCGTTTGTATCCCTTTAGCGTCGCGATCAGGAGAACGGCGCCGATGATGATGTCCGGCCAGGCGAGACTCACGAGCGAATCACGGCGCCGAGATCGCGTTCGAGTGCGGCGAGCGCCCCCGCGATCGCGGCATCGGCCTCTTCATCGGTGATCGTCGCGTCGTTACGCTGCAGCGTTACGCGTACGGCAACGCTTTTGTGGTTCGCGTCGAGCGTTCCGCCGCGATATTCGTCGAAAGCCCGCGCTCCCGTGCAGAGCGACCCGACTGCGCGGCGAATCGTGCGCGCGATTGCGTCGGCCCCGGTTTCCAAGCTGCACACCAGCGCCAAATCGCGATAGGTCGACGGATACTTCGAAGGCGGCGCGTACTTCGGCGTGCGGTATTCTGGAATGTTTTCCAAGTACATGCTGCAGACGTAGGCCGGCAGGCGCACGTCGAAGGCCGCGCACACCCGCGGATCGATGCGGCCGACGTTCGCGATCTCGTGTCCGTCGAGCATCAGTACGGCAATTTTGCCGGGGTGCAATCCGTTGCGCACGTCGCGCGTCACTTCGATGTCCGTGCGCCCGGTCAGCTTGCGAATCAGCGCTTCGCCGTCGCCTTTGATCCGCAAGAAGTGCGTGTCACGCCATGCGGGCTCGTCGATCGGTTTCGCCGTAAAGCCAAACGCCAGCGTCGGCGCCTCGGCCGGCGTGCGCTCTTCGAGGTAGAACACATGGCCGACTTCAAAAACGCGCGCGGGCGCATCGACGCGCGCGAAGTGTTCGAGCATTGCCGGCCCAAGCGCATAGCGTAAGTACCGCTGATCTTCGGAAAGCGGGTTGCGGACTTCCACCGAGTTGGCGCTCGGGTCGATGCCGCCGGCTCGAAGTTTTTTGAATACGTCGGCCCCGTGCATGGCGTATGAAATGATCTCGCGATAACCCAGGCCCGCAAGCGTGCGCGCAAGGACGCGTTCGAGATTGTAACCGTGACTGGGGATGGAGTGTTCGACCACCGCCGGAATGACCGATTCGAGCCGGTCGTATCCGGCCATGCGCGCGATTTCTTCGACCAGGTCGGCTGCGATCGTAACGTCGAGTCGCCAAGGCGGCGAGGTGACCAGAAGCGTTTGCGCGTCGGCGCTTTCGACCTGAAATCCCAGTGCGTCGAGATGCTCTCGAATCTCTTCGAGCGGCAAGGTAAACCCGAGCAGCCGCCGCACGTTTCGTACGTCGAACACGATTGGTTCCGCTGCGCGCAGCGGAACGCCGAAGACGTGCGGTTCGAGCGCGTTCGCCCCCATAGCGGTCAGTAACTGCGCTGCGCGCCCTGCACCGTAATCACTCAGTACGGGTGCGAGTGTTTTCTCGTGTCGAGTGGAGGCCTCGGTGCGAAGCCCGAGCGCGGTGCTCGTGCGCCGAATGCGCGGACCGTTGAAGGTAGCGCTTTCGAGCAAGATGCAGGTGGTTGCACCGGTCACTTCGGATGCTTTGCCGCCTTTGAGGCCCGCCAGCCCTTCGATTTCGTTCTCACCGGCAATAACTAAGGCTTGGGGCGTCAACTCATATTCTGTGCCGTCGAGCGTAACGAGCCGCTCGCCCGGTTTCGCGTCGCGCACGATGAGATGATGCTCGGCAATTTTGTTGTCGTCGTAGAAGTGCAGCGGTTGGCCGCATTCGAGCATGACGTAATTCGACACGTCCACGACGTTGTTGATCGGCCGCTGTCCTGCCAGTGCAAGCCGCACGCGCATCCGCGCAGGCGCCGCGGCGACGGTTACGTTCGCAAAGCGCTGCGCGACGAAGCGCGCGCAATCGGCGGACTCGATGGTAACGCGCGGAGCCTCTGCGGCCTCGTCCGCAACGCCGGGATTCTCGAACGACGGGAGACGTAACGGCAGCGCTTCGGATGCGGCCAATTCACGCGCGAGCCCGATCATCGACATCGCGTCGACCCGATTGCTCGTTATGTCGACCTCGAGAACAGAATCGCCCAAACCAAAGAGATCGACCACATCCGCGCCCAGCGGACAGGCATCGTCCAACTGCATGATTCCATCTTCGAACCAATCGGGCGGCAGTGCCAGCTCATCGGCCGAGCACATCATGCCTTGCGATTCGATGCCGCGCATCGTGCGCCGTTCGATACGCAGATTCGGCAACTGCGCGCCGATCGTTGCAATCGGCACGATCTGCCCGGCCGCGACGTTCGTTGCCGCCGTCGCGATCGTAAGTCGCTCGGCGCCCCCCGTATCGATGCTGCAGACCTGCAGACGGTCGGCGTTCGGATGTTTCTCGACCGCGACGATTTTCCCGACCACTACGCCCGTTATAGTCGGGCGCGTTTCGAGCGTATCGACCGGGAAACCCAGGCCGGCAAGCCGATCGGCGACCGCTTGAGCATCGAGCGGCAACTCGACATAGTCACGTAACCACGCTAAAGGTACACGCATGAATCAGTAGGTTTCTCTTTGTTCTTTTAAGCGAGCTGTTCGAGAAAACGGGGATCGTTTTCGAAGAAGCGGCGAATGTCGTCGATGTCGTATCGGACGATGGCGATCCGCTCGAGCCCAAATCCGAACGCCCATCCGCTGTACGTATCCGGATCGTACTTCATGGCTCGCAGCACGTTGGGATGAACCATTCCGGAACCGCCCAGTTCGATCCATCCAGAGCCGCCGCACATGCGGCACGTCTGCGCTTCGCCGCGACACGTGGGGCACGTGGTGTCGACTTCAGCGCTGGGCTCGGTGAACGGAAAATACGACGGGCGAAAGCGCACTTCTTGATGCGGGCCGAATAGCTCGCGGCACATTCCGGTCAGCATGCCCTTCAAATGCCCGAAGTGGATGCCCTCGGCGACGAGCAGTCCTTCGCATTGATGAAACATGTACGAGTGGCGCGCGTCGACCGCGTCCCGGCGATAACATTTGCCTGGAGTCACGACGGCAACCGGCGGCCGATGCATTTGCATCGTGCGGATCTGCATCGGTGACGTATGCGGGCGAAGCAGCAAATTGTCGGTAAGGAAGAACGAATCGAACCCTTCGCGGGCGGGATGATCGGGCGGAATGTTCAGCGCGTCGAAGTTATAGTAATCGGGCTCGATCTCCGGCCCCAGGACTACCGCGAATCCGTGACGGCGGAAATAGTCGCAGATGTCGTCCATGACGCGCCGGATTGGATGGATCGACCCGGCCGCCGGCTCGATCGACGGAAAGGTAACGTCGATCCGCTCGGCTAGCTCCGCCTCGTAGGCGCGGGCGTCCAAGCCGGTTCGATATTGCGCAAGGGCGGTTTCCATGGCCGCCACGGCTTCGTTGATAACCTTTCCCGCCGTCGGACGCTCCGCATTCGACAATGCGCCGATCGTGCGGCGCAGAAGCGTTACTTCGCCGCTGCGGCCCAAGTAGGCCACCCGAACCGCGTCGAGAGCGGCGGCATCGGCTGCTTCGTGCAGTTCCCGTTCAAAACGCGTACGCATGTCGTCGAGCGTACTTCCTAGTTCACTCATGCATTCTCAAAGACGAAAGGAAAGCGGCGCAAAAAAGCGCCCGGAGTTGTTACTTTCCGGGCGCTCTGCAAAATTCTCTCTTTTGTGTAACCGCGTCAGGTCGGGCCGGGGGCCGGATGCAGCTGCCTATAAATTAAATAGGCGTTGATCGAGCCCGTTGTGGCAAAGAGTTTCCAGAAGAAATCGCAGCTAGCCATTGGCTCTGTGGGTCTCCTTCTTTGCAGCGGTTTGCTCCGCACGACCGTGCGAATGTTCGAAGTATACCATGCGACTTTTGCGCCCGGTAGTCTTGACTTTTTGCTGTTTTCGCACTGTCTTGACAGACAATCGCAAAAGGGTTTTGCGGTCTAGCCGTGCCTACGCTTAGTTGCTTCGTACAATGCGATAGATCCGGCGACTGCTGCGTTGAGCGACTCCGCCGCGCCATGCATTCGAATCGACGCGACTCGGCTGCAAAGCGGCTCCCAAATTCCAAGGCCGCGCCGTTCGTTACCAACGATCAACGCGTGGCGCCCGGCAAAGTCGAACGCGTCGAGGTCCTCGCCTCCGGCGCGCAATCCGGTGACCGTCCAGCCGCCCGCAGCCTCCGCAAACTGTTCCGGGGACGCGATCGCTACTTGCTGGCGGAAAATGGCGCCCATAGCCCCGCGCACCACTTTTGGATGGTACGGCTCAGCTCCGAGGGCGCCGAAGACGACTCGGGTGATGCCGAACGCTTCCGCCGATCGCAGCAGGGTTCCGGCGTTGCCGGGGTCGTTTACGTCGGCCAAGGCGAGCACGATGCCGTCCGCCTCGAACAGCGTCGACAGCGGCGTAAGCGCGCTCGGTCCGACGGCGAGCACGC
>JALYTZ010000113.1 GCA_030854025.1 Vulcanimicrobiota bacterium | reverse complement strand
CATGTGCGACACGAACGTCTTCGGGACGCATGTCCTCGGCTGCCGGCGCTTCGAACGGCTGGGGAAAAACCTGCGCCATTGAAATCGGTGTGCCGGCCGAAGTCGCTTCAAGCGACGGCGTCGAGAGAACGTGCAACGCAGGCGCCACGAGCGCGAGGGAACGCTCGTCGTCCCACTGGACGACTGCGCGCGTCTCGATGGCGGTCCCGGCAGCCAGCGGCGACATGACGATCGCTTCCCAGCGGACGCGCAGTTCGACGGTCGGATTCACGTCGGTAAGCAGCAAGCCACGTTGCGACCACAACTGCGAAACACCTAAGTCGTCGGTTACGTTCAGACCGTTGATCGTCGTGCTGCCCGGAATGTAGACGGCCAAATTCGACGGGATGGCGCGCACGACGAGTTGCTCGGCTTGGCCGTCGCCGGTATTTTGGAGCCGCAGTTCGTAGGCAATCCGTTCACCTGCGTTGACCTGATCGGCCGGATTGTTGCGCAGGTCGGCGCCCTCGTGAAAATTCGCTTCGGCGTACGTCGGCAGTTCCAACGACGGCAGCGCAATAGCGTTCGCTCCGCGTCCGTAGAGCCACCCCTCGATTGCGAGCATGCGTTCGCGCCGCGGAGCACGCGCGAGCCGGACCGTGAAGCGCGCTTCGTGCGTCGTCTGCGCGGCGATGTCGCCGAAGTGCAGCACGTTTGCTTCCCTGCGCGCGTTTTGCGCGCGGTCGAGCACCAGTTCCGCCGGCAGGGTCAGCTCCATGCGCGCGTCGCGAAGTACGTCGGTTCCGTCGTTCGTGAATCGAATGACGGCTTCGCGCGTTTGATTCGGACGCAGATCGCGTGCGTCGAGCAATTCCCAATGGCAGCGGCCCGCAGCGAGCTGCGGACGCGAACGCACGACGACGCTCCCGACGCCAAGGTCGAAATCACCCGATTCCAATTCCAGCACCGCGCCGAGCGTGAGCTGCGAGCGATCCGGAACGGGAGATGCGACGCCGGCCGTAACCACGATCACGCGTTCGATATGCGGCGCGAGATCGCCGAGCGATACCGGTTCCGCATACGGTGCCGGCTCGCCGGGAAGCTCGCACACGCGCACGTTTTCAAGAAACGCTCCGGGAATGACGCGCAACGCAACGTGCTTTTCTGCCGCCGTTCCATCGTTATATGCGCGCACGGTGAACGTTACGTCCTCGCGCGCGTGCGCTATGCCGCGATCGACTTCGATGTAGTTGCGCGCGCGCGTGAAGCGCGGCGCGACGCGCACGCTCAAGCGGCGCGCAAAACGGCGTTCGTTCGGACGTCCGGCCGGCGGCGTGCCTTTCCAGGCGAGCGTCGCGGCGATCGGAAGCGTCGTGTTCGCATCCTCGGGAACGGCAACCGTCGCGCACAAGCCGACTTCGATGGCGCGGCCCGCCGGCACGATTCCCAGATCGAACGCACCGCCCGCAAAACGCGCATCGCTAACGGGTTGACCGTCGATATGCGCCGAACCCGATGCGTACGTCAAGCCCGCAGGAAGTTCGACGCGCGCGGTAACGTTTTGCGCCGCGCCGGTGCCGGCGTTCACCGCCAATAGGCTTAGCGGGACGCGCGCGCCGGGCACCACGACGTCGTCGCAGTGAACGGTGAATGCCGTTTCGTCGGTCTCGAAATTTACCGGCGAATGCACGACCACGTCGGCCGAGACCAGTGGAAACTCCGCAATTTCGCGCGATGCTGCGGCGCCGCTGATCTTGAGACGCGCGCCGTCGGGAAGCGGCGCGTCGATCGTGGCTTGATACTCCACGACCACCGATTGCCCGGGTGCCAAGTACTTCGCAACGATGGCTTCGCTCGAATAGTCGAACGGTTCGCCCTCGACATCGAGCAGCGCTCGTCCGCCGACGCGTGCGCTGCGTGGAACGTAGCTTGCATACTCGGGCAGCGGTAGGCTCACGCGCACGTCGTGCGCCGTCGATTCGCCGTTGTTGGCGATCGCGGCTCGGATCGAGAGCGTATCGCCGGCTTTCGGATTGTTCGGCGCCGCGATCGTCACCAGCGTTTTCGTGTTTTGCAGAACCGGCGCGCTGCGCACGATCCGTCGCTCGATGTTCGATGCAGCCAGCGGCGTTTGATCGGCCGTCAGCGCGACTTGAAACCGCAGTTCCGTTCCGTCTTCGACGGGGTCGTTGACGCGAAAACTGCACGCGACCGTGCGCTGTGCGCCGCTATCGACGTCGCCGAGCGCGGCACCCTCGGTGGCTACGTAGCTCTCCCCTTCGGGTACCGGCGCATCGTCGACCGTGTCGGCGCCTTCGAGGTGCGAAATGCCCGCGGGAAGCGCAAAACGGACGCGCAGACCCGTGGCCGGCGCGCCGCCTACATTCGAGAAGCTGAATTCCGCGCGAATCGTTTCGCCCGGCGTAACGATGCGCTTGGGTGTAACGGCCAACGTTCGCAGGCTCTCAAAAAGAGCCGGCGATCCCGGCGCGAATATGCCCGTCAACGCGCTCGCAAGGGGGCGGTTGGGTACAGTCACGAGTCTCCCCTTCCCTACGGGGCGCAGCGCTTACTGCCGGGGCTTCGGCTAGTCGAGCAGCGCGAGGGTGCTTACTAATGTATCGGCGCGCGCGCCGGGATGCGCACTCGCGTAGGCGTCCAAATCGCCGCCGCGGCCGTTGCGCGCAAGCGCGTGAGCTGCCGCAAGCGCTACGGCTTCGGACGGGTCGTCGAGCGCATGGACGAGCAACTGGTGCGAGCGCGCGTCATCCAGAGCGGCAACGGCAAAGATGAGATCGCAACGCGCCGGTTCGGAAAGACCGGCGAATTCTTCGCCGGCTTGCGCGGTCCAATCGCTCGCAGGCGGCTCGGCTGCCGGTTCGAGCGGCGCCGGCTCTTTGAGGGCAGCGGCCTGCGCGGCAATGCGTTTCGGCGCGAGCAGCGCGATCGTGGCGCCGACGGCGCCAACGATAAAGATGGCCAGCAGAATCCAAAGCGCGACGGACATTACACGCGCACGTTACGCAGACTCGCGCGCACGACGTCGAGCGCCGCATCGAGTACCGGAAACGAATTGCGCTGGAGGGCTTTCATGAAATCGGCGCTGTCCAGCGCGGCCAGATCCGAAAGCGCCGAGATCAGCACGCTGCGGTAGTTGGCGAATTCCGGTTCGCCGTCGGGTATAAACTGCGCGAGCGCGAGCCACGGCAGGGCGACACCGAGCGGCGCGGTCTGCAACCGTTCGGCATGCGAACTCAGTTCGTCGCGATCGAGCGCGCCGCGGAGCACGCGGGCGCCTGCGGGCACGGCCGGCGAATCCCCTGCAGCATCGCGCGCGACGCCCAAGAAGGAAATGAGCGCAGACCGAGTGACGCTGGTTTCGATGTCGCGTTCCGCGAGCACGTAGTTCGGAATTCGCAACTTGATGAATGGCCGATCCAGCGTTTCCTGCAGTACGTCACGCTCTCTCGCGGGCGCGTCCGACGCGCCCAGTGTGTCGGGAAAGAACGCACGGATTGCGAACAGATGGCCGATCAGACCGCCGAAGCGCGCTTCTTTGAGATAGCGCAGCGTTTTCTCCAGCCGTTCGACGGTTAGCGCGAGCTGCAAGACGGGCGCATGCGTCGCGGCGCTGCCGTTTGTCGAGCCATTGTGCGAGGCGGCGGGGAGCAGCCGCAATTCGGTAAGCTCGAATGCGTACGGATCCGAACCTGCTACCGGAACGGCAGGCGGCAATTCGACGAACTCCGTGCCCGCGATCGCGCGCTGGCCGCCGAGCGCGGGGCCGGCCATACCGTCGAGCCCGAACGGAAGGCCCGGAATGTTGTTGGCGAACGCCGGCGCCGACCGTACCTTGACTTCGTTTGAGCGCACGTCGTCGGAGCGGTCGCCGTCGTACCGGATGTGCGCGGTGCGCACGATCGCTTCGCCCGCGGGCAGACCGTTGTGAACGACATCGCGCCAGCGGATCGTTGCTTCGATGCCGGGATCGACGTCGTTGAGCACGATGCCTCGCTCGCTCACGAACGGCGCGCTCGCGCCGACGTCGCGAACGGCGACGTCGTTGACGGTCGTGCTGTTGGGAACGTAAATGAGCGATTCGAGCGCGTCGATTTGAATCTGAACTTTTCGTGCGGGGCCGTCGCCGCCGTTGCGGACGTGCAGCACGTACTCGATGCTTTCGCCGACGTCGGCAATGTCGGCAGGCTCGCTGCGGAACGTCGCGACCGCGAAATCGGGCTCCGCGGCCGTTACCAGCGTCAGCCGGTGCAGCTGCGTGGGCAGCATCGCGTTCGCGGTGAGCACTCCTTCGAGCGTGACCGGATGTTCTTTGGCTAAACTGCGGAGCAGCCGCAATCCCAGGCGCGCCTCGGCGCTGGCCCCCGGCGCAATTTCGCCGAAGAGCAGCGTCGTTTTTTCGCGCGTCGCGCCGTCGACCGATTCGAGCCGCGCTTCGGGCGACACGTAGAGCCGCAAACGCACGTCCTGTGCGACGTCGGTGCCTTCGTTGTACAAACGAACGAAAACATCGGCGAGCTGGTTCGGTCGAAAAACGTCGTCGCTGATCAGTCCGAGCGTCGAGCGTTCGGCGTTGAACGCGGGATGCGAATCGACGCACCACACCGCTTCGCCAAGCTGTGTTTCACCCAGCTCGTGCGCGTGTAGGCTGGCCGCTAAACGAATCTCGGCGCGATCCGCATACGGCGCGCGAACGCGCGCGCGCACGCTAAACCGGCGCGACGAGTAGGGCTCGATCGTACCGAGGTCGATGCTGTCGGCGGTGCCCGGCGCCGCGTCTTCCAATGCGAGCCGCGCGCCTTTTTCGGTAACGCGGACGTCTTCGAGCGCGGGGTCGACGCGCAGTTGGAGTACCGCGTCGGTTGCGGGTGCGCTGCCGTCGTTTGAAATTGCAATAACGGCTTCGCACTCATCACCGGCGGCTACCGAGAAGCGGCTCGCGCGAGTGACGACATTCTTGCGCTGCGGGAGCACCGGCTCCGAGCGCACCACCGCCACGCGCTCGAAACGCCGTTCGCCGCCGTCCCACGAAAGGGTCGCGGTTACCGGCAGCTGCGCTGCGTTTGCGCTGGGTGACGTAACGACGGCTTCGGTTATCAGCTCGAGCGCTTCGCGCGCCTCGATGCGGCCGATATCGTACGTCAGCGTTTCTTTTTTGCGATCGCGCAGCGGGCGACCGTCGATGCGCGCCGATCCGCGAACCGGCACGAGGCCTTCCGCGTACGTCAGTGCAACACGCGCGTTGTCCGCGGCGGTCGTGCCGCTGTTAAAGGCGCGCATGCGAACGGCGATGCGCGTGCCGGGCTGCACCTCGTGCGCCGGCTCTAAGGAGCACGCCGTTTGATCGTCGTCGAAATTCGGCGCCGCCGCAACCAGCGCTCGCGCGGCCGAAAGTTCGAACGGCGGCGTTTCTTGCGACGCCACGCGAACGTGCGCTTCGATCGGCGTTCCGCTTGCAAGCGGCGTATTAACGCGGATGCGGTAGGCTAGCGTGACGGTACCGCCGGCCGGCAGATTTTTTGCGATGACCGGCGCATGTATGCGCTCGAAGCTCGCTCCCAAATCGCGATCGATTTCGCGCCCGTTCACGCGAGCCGAATTCGCCACGTACGTCGAATGCTCGGGAATCGGCGATACGACGACCACGTCGTGCGCGCTGGATTCGCCGGCGTTGTGAACGCGTACGTTTACGGTAAGCTCGCTGCCCGGTTCGGCTTCGTGACGCGCATCGATCGTAACGCCGGTCTGCGCGTTGTCCAGCGCCGGTTTGCTGTGCGCGATCAGACGCGCGACGTTCGAACCGACCGGGGCTAACTCAAATGCAGCGACGGCTGCTTGAATCTCGATGGTCGAGCCGTTCTCGATCGCGCCGGCCACGCTGTACGAAATGTCGATGCGGCGCTCTTCGTTCGGCGCCACGTCGCCGATATGCGCACCGCTGCGCGAGAGGAGCGGAGAATTGCCCTGCTCGTCGTCGAGTTCACGGCTGTCTAGCATGCCGGTTCCCACCAGGTACATGAGCCCCTCGGGCACGCTGAACCGGACGCGAACTCCGGTCGCCGGCGCACCGCCCTGATTCCGGAAGGTAAAGGATGCTCGGACGGTCATCCCAGGTTCCAACTCGCGCTCGGGCGAAACGACGAGCGTTCGAAGGCCCTCGGGAAGTGGCGCCGACCCAGGCGCGAAAACTTCAGTCAACGTTCGCATGACGCCGGGAGACTTTCGTCGTAGGTCTTTAGCCCCCTTGACAACACCGCAACGATTTTGAAAGGTCTTCGATGATCGCAGCAAACGCCGATCGATTTTGTGCCGCCATATCGCGCCTCGGGAGCGAGAGCGCCTTTGAAGTTCTCGCTCGCGCTCGCGCCTTCGAAGCGGAGGGCAAGCGCGTCGTTCACATGGAGATCGGCGAGCCCGACTTCGATACGCCGCAGCACATCAAAGATGCCGGCATTCAAGCGATCCGCGACAACTACACGCACTATTCGCCGTCGGCCGGCATTCCCGAACTGCGCGATGCGATTGCCGCCTATGCAGGTCCATTCCGCGGCGTACGCTTTACGCGCGAAAACGTAGTCGCTTCACCGGGGGCGAAGCCGATTATCTGGAACGTGCTTTCGGCGATTCTGGATCCGGGCGATGAGTTCGTCTACTTCGATCCCGCGTATCCGGCATACGCGTCGTGCGCGAGTTACCTCGAAGCCAATGCGATCGCTATCCCCCTGCACGAAGAGAAAAACTGGCGCATGGACTTGGACGAACTCGAGCGCCGCGTTTCCTCGAAGACGAAAGCGATCATGATCAACTCGCCGCACAACCCCACCGGCGGCGTGCTGCTGCGGTCCGATCTCGAACGCATCGCGCAGCTCGCGCAGAAGTTCGATTTCTGGGTGATCGCCGACGAGATCTACAGCCGCAATTTTTATCTCGACTCGAAATTCGATTCGATCGTGTCCGTTCCCGGAATGCGGGAACGCACGATTATCGTCGACGGCTTCTCGAAGGCGTACGCGATGACGGGCTGGCGCTTGGGCTATGCGATCATGCCGCCAGATTTGGCCAAACACGTCACGCTCTTCAATAACAACACGTTCTCGTGCGTCACGACGTTCGTGCAGGTGGCCGGCATCGCGGCGCTTCAAGGGCCCGACGAACCGGTCGCTGCCATGAATGCGACGTTCCGCGCGCGACGCGATCGACTGGTGAACGGGCTCAACGGGATTTCGGGATTATCGTGCACGATGCCGGAAGGCGCGTTTTACGCGTTTCCCAACGTCACGAAGATCACGCACGACGACAAAGCGCTTGCAGCATTTCTGCTTTCAGAGGGCGGCGTCGCGTGCTTGGGCGGATCGGCGTTCGGCGCAGCCGGCGCAGGCTATCTACGTTTTTCCTACGCCGCGTCGCTCGACGACATCGACTTCGCGCTCGAGCGCATGGCCAAAACGATCCCGCTCTTCAAGGGATAAGACGCATCGCGCGCCGGACCTGCACCATCGTATCGGCTGCAACCTCGCGCGCGCGTGCCGTGCCTTCGGAAATGATGCGCTCGACTTCCCCGATGTCGGCTGCGTAAAGCGCACGCCGCTCGCGGATCGGGCGCAAATACTCGTTGAGCTGTTCCGCGAGCGCGCTCTTGTCGGCAACGCAGCCGAGCGCGCCCGACCTACATTCGGCAGCGATGCCGTCGACCAGCAGCGGATTGACGAATTTCCATAATGCGAACACCGGGCAGATCTCGGGACGTCCGGGGTCGTGCCGGCGAACTTTTAATGGATCGGTCAGCATGGAGCGGACTTTTTTTGTCGTCAGTTCATCGTCGTCGGCGAGCGCAATAAAGTTGCCGTACGATTTACTCATCTTGCGGCCGTCGGTTCCGGGAACTTCCGGAAACGCCGAAAACATCGCCTTCGGCTCGACGAGAACGGCATCTCCACCGCCGTAGAGATAGTTAAATCGGCGCACCACTTCGCGTCCGAATTCCAAATGCGCGAGCTGATCGCGGCCGATCGGAACTTCTTCGCCCTTGAAGACCGCGATGTCGCAGAGCATGAGCAGCGGGTATCCAAGGAATCCGTAGGTGCCGATCTCGCTTCCGAGCGCCTCGATCTGGCCTTTGTACGTCGGAACGCGTTCGAGCCACGATTGCGGCGTGATCATGCCGAGTAGCGCCTGCAATTCTGAAATTTCCGGTATTCCCGACTGCAGAAAGAACGTCGATTTCTGCGGATCGACTCCGGCCGCCAGCCAGTCGACGACCATTGCGTTGCGCGCATCTCGAATTTTCTGCGGGTCGTCGAATTCGGTCGTGTACGCATGCAGGTCGGCGATCTCGAAATACGCGTCGGCAGTTTCGACGTAGTGAACCCATTGCGTGAGGACGCCGACGTAGTGTCCGAGATGGAGATTTCCGGTCGGACGCATACCCGACATCACACGCGGACGCTTGGCCTGCGTCGAAACGATCATCTTATCTATGCTCCGAAAGCGACGTGCAGGCCGCCGAAGTGGACGTTTGCGGCGATGCGTTCGCGCACGAAGGCCCGCGCCGATTGGACGGCGCCGAGCAGATCGCGGCCCTGCGCGAGTTCGCAGGCGAGCGCAGCGGCGAGCGTGCAGCCGCCGCCGCGCATCGACCCCGGCAAACGCGGTTCGGTATACGCGCGTTCGCCCGAAGCGTCCGCAAACGTGTCGGTTGGATCGCCGTTGCCATGACCGCCTTTCAGCAGCACGGCACGCGAGCCGCGATCGCGCAGCGCTCGCGCGCTTGACGCAGCGTCCGCCGGCACATGCGGCGCGAGAAGAACTGCCGCTTCATCGAGATTCGGCGTAAGCACGACCGAGGAAATATCGAGCAGTTCGTCGCGAAAAGCATCGCGCACGTCGTCGTCGCCGAGACGGCCTCCGAGCGTGGCGTCGAAAACGGGATCGACGACTGCCGGTATCTGCGCATGCGCCCGCAGAAAGCGGCCGACTTCGCGCACGTTTTCCGCCGATCCGAGCGCACCCACGCGCACTGCGGTAACCCCGGCCGGAAACGAGTCGAGCTGCGCGCGCAGAACGCGGCACGCGAGCGACTCCACGAGATGGACGCCGGTCGCATCTTGCGCGCTGACCGCAGCAACCGCGCAAACCTGCGGGAGTCCGTACTCGGTGGCGACGCGCGCGTCTAGTCCGATACCGGCGATATTCCACGGATGCGTTGTGCCGATCGATGCAAGCAAGGCACTCACGCGCGGGCTTTCCACAGTTCCAGCAATTCCGCAGTTGCGGCTTTCGGATCGGCGCTTGCCGCGATCGCGGAAATCACCGCAGCCATCGCGGCGCCCGTCAAGGCAACCTCACCCACGTTCGACCGTGAGATTCCGCCGATCGCAGCCACGGGAACGACGCTCTGCGCGGCGATGGCGCGCAACCCGTCTAGGCCGATCGGTTCGCCGGCGTCGTGTTTGGATTGCGTGGCGTAGACGCTTCCGACGCCGATGTAATCGAGATCGAATCGATTGGCGTCGCGTGCTTCGTCGATCGTCCCGCACGAAACGCCGATCAGGCGGTCGGGAAGTGCGGCACGAATGGCCGCAAGTTCGTCAACGCGTGCATCGTCGGGCCCGAGGTGGACGCCGTCGGCGTCGTACGCGTCAGCCGCTTTCCACACGTCGTTGAGTACGAACAGCGCGCCCGCAGCCGCCGTCAATTCGCGAATCGCCTGCGCGTGCTGCGGCACGATGCCGCTTTTGGCCCGGTACTGCACGATCCCGGCGCCGCCGGCGAGCACCGCGCGCGTAAGCTCCACCGGATCCGACCGTCCCTCGTTGACGATCGCATAAATGCCGTGCAGGCGCTGCGCGAGATACGAGCGCGTCACGAACGTCGCGCTTTGCGCATGCGCAGCCACACGTATGCATTAAAACCTAGATACGCAAAATAGAACGCGAGCAATCCAAGCGCGAGCTTCACTTGATGGCGCGAGAATGCCAGCGGCACGAGAAAGACGCAGACGAACACCGTCGCCATCAACAGCGCCATGATACGTTGGAACGCGACCACGTTAGTCGATGGTGCCGACGAGCAAATCGGCGATGCGCATCAGTTCGTTTTCGCTGCCGTAGCGAATCTCAATTTTGCCGCCCTTGCCGCCGCGCCGCAATGCGACGTGCGCTCCGAGTTTCGTGCGCAGCTGCGTTTCGAATTCGCGCTGTTCGGCCGAGAGCGGGCGGTTCGCGGCAGGTCGTTTCGGCGCTGACGGTGCCGTTGCGGCGGTTGCCAGGCGCTCGAGAGCGCGCACGGTCATGCCGTCGTTTGCCGCACGTTCGGCCAATGCAAGGCGGTATGATTCGGGCGCGGCCAATAAGGCGCGCGCATGTCCGGCCGTTAGTCGGCCGCCGACGAGCATCGATTTAATCGGTTCGGGAAGAGCGAGCAGTCGAAGCGCGTTCGCGATGGCCGGACGGCTCTTGCCGACGCGATCGGCCACTTGTTCCTGGGTGAACGCGTATTCGTCGATCAAGTGTTTGATGCCGGCGGCTTCTTCAAGCGGGTTCAAGTCTTCGCGCTGCAGGTTCTCGACGATCGCGACTTCCAAGCTGTCCCGGTCGTCGCTTTCCCGCACGATCGACGGAATAGTGAATCGCTGCAGCGCCGCGCAGGCGCG